>DAOVUC010000288.1 GCA_030632765.1 Candidatus Dadabacteria bacterium | reverse complement strand
TACATGGTTTTGAGAATCAAGACTTTGAGTACTTAAAAATTGGGCTATCTCAAGATCGGGAACCACTTAGAGAGCGGATTGATAATAGGGTCGATATAATGATAGAAGACGGACTTATAGATGAAGTTAAAAGACTTAGAGAAATGGGCTATACAAGTAACTTAAAACCAATGCAGTCAATAGGATATAAGGAAATAAATCAATTCCTCGATGGGGATATTGATTTTGATAGAGCAGTGGAGTTAATAAAGCGCGATACAAAGAGATTTGCTAAGCGTCAGATGACATGGTTAAAAAAAGATAATGAGATCAAATGGTTTGAACCCGACTGTGATAATGAGTCGATTCTTAATCTTGCCGGGAAGTTCTTCGAGAGTCCCGGGAAGTTCTTCGAGAGTCATTGTTAAGAGTAGCCAGTTTAGGAGTCGTCCTTTTCTAATTCTTCCTCGATTCTCTTTATATAATCATTATCAACTTCGGGTTTAACGTTCTGAGAGTTATGCTTCTCTTTTTTGTTATTGCTTTGAGATTTATATAGATATAAGGTTATTCCCAATCCCCCAAAGATTATTGCAACCCCGGGCAAAAGCCATAATAGCCAATTAATGCCTTTTGGCGGCGGAGAAGCTAGTATTGACTCACCGTAGCTGTTTACGAAATAAGCTAAGATTTCTTCTTTGGATTTTCCCTCTTCTAGCTGTTTTCTAATTATATCTCTCATATCATGGGCAAGGTTTGAGTTAGACTCTGCAACGCTTTGTCCCTGGCATACCGGGCACATGAGAAGGTATGACAATTCTTTTACTTGATCGTCAATACCCTGTGTTGCCGATGAATTAAATGCGAATGCAAAGATTAATAGAAGTGTATGTAAAATGAATTTGTTATAGGCTGTATTTGGATTCATATTCAATTCTTGAATTGTTCCCGTTCGTTATTTTTAGGTTCCTGGGCTTTGGAGACGAAATAATCTATAATCTGCTCTGTAAGAGGTCCGGTGAATTTATCTCTAACCTTGCCTGAAGAATCAATAAAATATGTTTCAGGAACTCCTCCTACACCGTAGTCAACCTGGATTTCCTCATTGGGATCCACTGCGTGTGGGTAACCGCCGCCGAATTTATTGAGATATGAAAGGGCATTTGAATTCTCATCCCATACGTTAACCCCTATAAATACTACGTCCTTGTCTTTATATTTCTGCCACGATCTCTCAAGAGCTCCAGCTTCCTGCCTACAGGGCATACACCAGGATGCCCAGAAATTTAAAAGTACGGTCTTTCCTTTCAAATCGGACAGCTTCACGTCTTCTCCATTAAAGGTCTTTAATGTGAACTCAGGGGCTTTGTTGCCAACTAAAGGAGAAGTTTTGACATTGACCCGATTTCCAAAAATTGCATACCCCATAAGTGATATAAGGCTCAATATTATTATTAATATAACTGCTTTTCCGGAAGTGCTTAAGATTCTCATATTATAGTTAGGGGTGCTATATACTTAAATAATATAGTATAGCTAATGTCATAGACGAGTTCACTTATTATTTATAGAACTCCTCGTCTTCAGGTGGGATGTCAAAATCAAATGACCCGTTGTTTTTAAGAGCATTGTAGTCTTCTGCTGTAAGATCAGGGAGCTGTTTTAAAAATGCCACAATAGACCAAATTTCCTGATCACTATGAGACAGACCAAAAGCGGGCATACCAGTCATTTTAATTCCGTTCTTGATTACCCAGAACAGTTCTGTCGAGCTTAGCTCTTCCTCTTCTTCTGAAAGATCTGGAGGGCTTGGATTAAATCCTTCAGCCGGTTCGGTTCCGGGCGCCCCGTGACAGCCTGCGCACATATCGTCATAATGATCAAATCCCTTTTTCACAAGTGAATCATCACTTAGCTTGGGTCTCTCTATCCCTTCTGAGTGTTTTTTTACAGAATATTTCTTGGCAGTATTAAATACCCATTCAACTAACAGGGAATGAGGTTCTGTTGCGGCTATGTTGTATGTTCCTGAATATATAAATACTATCAAACCCGCAATTAGTATAATGATAACGAATAGAAATGTTTTAAAAAATCCCATTTATAGACCCCCGTTTATTCTAATATATTATGTGAACCTCAGGCGTAAATTTTGATTGAGACATACCCAATTTAAAATTAAAGCGACCCGTCGGACTCTAATCTAACAACTATACTATCATAAATTGATGGAGTTTTGCAGTTATTATAATCTTATTTTTACCCCCCCCCCCTCCCCCAAACTCTGAATAATACCGTCCAAGGAGAGATAACCTTTTTATTAATCCAGATCGCTCCTGTTTTCCATTCCCAATTGCTTCTGTGCACCATACCGCAGCTCGTCAAAGCGTTTAATCGGCTTATCCGTAATATGAACTGGAGTTCTTATACCCCCTGCCGTTCTAAATTATATCTATAGTTTTGTTATTCTATTTCCTTAAATCTTAAAGTAGGTATAAACTATATTTGATATGGGAAAGCTTATAATTGTTTCCAACCGACTGCCGGTTACTGTTTCAAAGAAAAAATCCAAGTTTAGTTTTCAACCAAGCGT
>DAOVUC010000120.1 GCA_030632765.1 Candidatus Dadabacteria bacterium | reverse complement strand
TCAATTCCTAAAAGACGTACAGCCCTGCCGCCAAGCTCTACTATATTTACATAATCCTCAACAATGGGGGCTATATTACGAATACCTAAATTAAGTTTGACATCGTTATATATTTTTTCGTCAAAATCAGAGTATGCGCCTGATATCCGGTGCGTGCTCTTAGTTGACAGCATCTCTTTAGAAAGAGTGAATGAGCGGCTTGCACTTTGATTTGCAATATCTACGGATACCACCAAAGCCACACCGAACGCAATTCCAATAACCAGGAGAAGGTTCTGTAGTATGTGCTTTCTGATATAGCCGATACTGACAAGGATGAGTGGATAATTCATATTAAGTAACCGCCAACATTACATTATTCAGAAAACAGCTTGCCGTTATGAATTGTATAAACCTGGTCTGCGTAATTTATTATCTCGAGACTATGAGTAGCTATTATCATCGTCTTACCTGTTTCCCGAGCAACGCTGAGAAGTAAGTCCAGTATTTCTTTAGCGGTCTCATCGTCTAGATTCCCGGTAGGTTCATCGGCCAGAATTAAATCCGGATCGTTGATAAGGGCGCGTGCTATTGCTACTCTTTGCTGCTCCCCGCCCGAGAGGACGTCAGGGTAAGAATTCAATCTGTCGCCCAGATTAACTCTTTCCAACAATTGTTGAGCACGAAGCCGGCTCTTGTTACTGCCTAATCTATTTAATTCACTTGGGAGAGCTACATTTTCAATTACGCTTAGAGTAGGAATAAGGTTGAAGAACTGAAAAACTATCCCGACCTGGTTCCGTCTGATCAAAGTTAGCTGATCTTCTGAAAGGCCTGTAATAAGGGTCTCGCCAATCCAGACTTCACCGCTATCGGGATTATCAATGCCCGATATGAGATTAAGCAGCGTAGTCTTACCCGTTCCACTCTTTCCTACTAATGCGACAACCTCACCTTGATAAAACTCAGCATCAATATTGTCAAGAATATCAATTTTGCCCCCGGCTTCCTGGTAATACTTGCAAAGGTTTTTGAGGAGAAGTTTTATATGCCTTTTAGAGTTTCCTTTAGACATTTTAGAATGGTTAAATCCGAATTTATAAGAACTAATTTAAAGGGTAACGATATCTCAATCTATTTCAAGGCTGGACTAATTTAAGAAATGACAGGAAACCTTACTTTATAGGGTTTATATGTTGTAAGAAAAACAGGAATCAGCTTATTCCGCTATTAACTTATATCTTTCTATTTTTCCTTCTACGGTAAGATATTCAATCTCTAAACCGTATTCTTCCTCAAGGAGTTTCAGATTATCTTTTTCTGAATCTAATAAGCTCTTAATTACAACCGGGTTTGCCTGTACAGTGATCTTTTTATTCACAGGTCTACTCAGTCGTCTTTTGATATCCCTAATGATTTCATAAGAAATAGTGTTTACAGATTTTAGATAGCCTATGCCTTCACAACAAAAACAAGGTTCCGCAAGTTCTTTTAAAATACTTTCTCTCAGGCGCTGGCGGGTCATTTGGATAACTCCGAATGAAGACATTTCGATTACAACAGATCTCGCTCTATCATGTTTAAGAGCCTCTACAAAAACCTCAGATACTCCATCTCTGAGCTGGCGGTTTTTTAGATCTATAAAATCCATTACTATTATCCCAACTAAGTTTCTTAATCTTATTTGTCTCACTATTTCTATAGCGGCCTCTACATTTATGTTATAGATAGTTTCCTCTGGGTCTTTGCCACTTTGATATCTACCTGTATTCACATCCACTACAGTCAGCCCTTCCGCTTCCTCAATTATGATATGCCCGCCTGATTTAAGCCATACTTTTTTCTTGAATATCTTTTTTATGTCGTTTTCAACCCCGTATTTTAAGAACAAGGGGACAGGATCTTTATACAACTCCACATCCAAATTAGAATCAGGGAAATTGCGCTTTAAATAGTCCTTGATGTCGCTATACGCACTATCTGAATCTACTAGTATCTTATTAACTTTGGTCGAAACAAAATCCCTAGCGGCTTTAATGTAAAGTTTAGGTTCTTCATAAATTAACGAGGGTCCACTCTTTTCTTCATTAGCTTTTTTAACATATTCCCATACAGAAAGAAGCTCCTTGAGATCATTTGCAAGTTCTTCCTCGGAGACTCCCGCACTCGCGGTTCTTGCAATTAACCCGGCCCCTTCAGGTTTTAGCTTCTTAATAGATTCACTTAATCTCTCTCTTTCTTCCTTATCTTCAATTTTTCGGGATATCCCGACTATATCTATGGTGCCTAACAGCACCAAATACTTTCCGGGAATAGCAACATAAGATGATAGCTTTGCCCCTTTGCCTCCAACAGATTCCTTTAACACTTGAACTAGGACATTCTGCCCCTCTCTTAAAATGTCCTGGATCAGATTTTTTTGTTGTTTATGAACATATTGAGCACTATCCTCTTCCCCGTTCTCAAGAAAAAACTCATATAGAGAGTCTTCCTGCACATCTTCGACAGAGATAAATCCGGCTTTGTCCATCCCAATATCTATAAAGGCGGCCTGCATCCCCGGGACGACTTTTCCCACTTTACCTTTATATATATTCCCGACTATGCGTGGTTTAGTCTTTCTCTCAATATATAGCTCAGCAACCGAACCATTTTCCATAACCGCAACTCTGGTTTCGTTGAACGTTAAGTTTATTAAAATTTGATTGTCCATGGGATTATTGAAAACTTTTTAACAAAATCTCGATTTTAGGTTGTAATTATAGACTATAAGCTATATATATGAAAGCTTATCTCTAGTTTGATGGCTGAGTCATAGGTACGAAACGCACAGAAGTGATTTTTTTTCTCTTTACTCCTTCGCTGGTATTTTCAATTAAAAAGAGATCTTGACTCATATCGCCCACCGGTATGACCATTTTCCCGTCAGTGGAGAGCTGCTCTATTAGTTTATCAGGTATATCAAGGGGCGCCGCAGTCACAATTATACCCTCGAAAGGAGCATTCTCTTCCCACCCTTTATAGCCGTCGCCCACTTTGTATTTGATATTCAAATATCCTAACTTTTCTAATGTTTTGCGGGCTGCTACAGCAATATCTTCAATTATTTCAATTGTATACAGATCACAACCTGTCTCAGCAAGGACAGCTGACTGGTAGCCTGAGCCGGTACCGATTTCCAGAATTTTCTTGCCGGGGGCTGGGCTCAAAAGCTCGGTCATAAGAGCGACCATGTATGGCTGAGACACTGTTTGTCTCTTTTCTATAGGGATAGGTTTGTCACTATAAGCGGAATCGATATAGTTCTCCGGGACGAATAGATGCCTCTTAACTTTTAGCATTGCCTCAATTACTCTGGCGTTCTTAATCCCTCTTGAGACAATCTGATTTTCCACCATGTCCCAGCGTCTTTCAACGTATTTATCATGACCATTGCCTTCTGATGATCCGGGGGAACGAGCGGGATTCATATAAGGAGAATAACATCAATTCATGATTAATTAATAAGGACTGGAAAAGCTGAAGGTCATTACAATCAGATTTAGCGCAACTTTATATTCCTCCCATTAAGAATCTGTAGAGATAAGAGAGCAAGATATATTGAAATGTCTTGCCTAATCATTAGATTTCTGTTGCTAGTAATTTTTATTTAATAGTAGGAGGATGGAAAATGATAAAGAGTTATATAACAGATTCTTCTGAATCTGGTTTCGTTTCAAAGAAGCTTTCTACACTATTTCTTCGTCTGTCTCTTATTGTTCTGATTGTCGGGGGCCTGTTTCTGCCTCAGAGCCAAACAAACGCGTATGCTCAGGACTGCGAGCTTGTGCCTCAGAACCCTATTAACAACTGTGGATTTGAGACAGGGGATTTTACAAGCTGGGTGACTCAGGATTTAACAGAGCCTTTTTTGCCTTTACAAGTTGGAGGAGCCGGGATTGATCAAGATAACACTGATAATTTTGGTTTTTTCCTTAGCGACCCAACACAGGGAGTCTGGGCAACTTTAAACGGATTTGACGGCGACGGACCCGGAACTATAAGAATAGCACAGGATGTAGCACTCCCTGCAGGTTCAACTAATTTAACGTTTGATTACCGTTGCGCCTGGGAGTTGTTCGAATTTGGCGCGTCAGAAGACAGGACATTTTCAGTTAATATTGAAGAGTCAGGCGGAGGAGCGCTGCTTCAATCCGACCTCATTTTTACTGCAGCCGCGGGGACAACCGCTATCCCTGATAGCGGAGGCAATCTAACTGGCGTTGTAGACGTGAGCGCATTTGCCGACCAGCCGGTCAGGATTAGTTTCGACTGGTTTGTTTTACAGACCTTTACATGACCTGCTTTTTGCCAGCTCGATAACGTGAGTGTGCAAGGAGGAATAGCTGTTTCTACAGTTCCCACCCTTTCCCAATGGGGTCTTATAGCAATGGCAGCAATTTTGGGGATAGTAGGATTTATGGTTATGAGGAGGAGGAAGGCGGCTGCTTAAATGATGCAGGATGCAGGATGTGCTTAGGTAAGTCGCTTTAGTAATTTTAGGAAGGGGTGATCCTGCGCTCGCTCGGATTTGTTCCGTGTTAAATAGAAGGACGGAGTATTTAGGATTTCACCCTTCCCGGCTTCGCTAAAGCTACGCCGAGACAGGCGAGAACCTCAGGGTGAACGGGTTAAAAAATGAGATTCTGAATCGAGTCCGGGACATGGTTCAGAGTGACAGGAAAAGAGAGATTCTTCGGTCATTTCTCTCCCTCAGAATGACAAGGAATGGATTCCCGATCAATACGTTCGGGAATAACGGATACCCACTGTCCCCCCTGGGAGAAAATTAAACAACTATTTACCCATTTTGATTATGGTTTCAAAATCTTTTTTTAAGACGGGCATTACGGATAATCTGCTGTGTGTAACAAGAGGGACCTTTTCTAGGCGTTTGTCATTTTTAATATCCGAAAGTGAAACGGGGTTATTTAGTTTATTGACCGGCTCTATATCGACCACGACCCATCTGTCGTCATCGTCAATCGTCGGGTCTTGATAAAATTCTTTTATAACCTTAGCTATACCCACGACTTCCTTGCCTTCGTTGCTGTGATAATATAGAACCAAATCCCCTTTTTTCATGGACTTGAGATTATTTCTCGCCTGGTAGTTCCTAACGCCGTCCCAGTAAGTCCGGCCGTCCTTAACCAGATCATCCCAGGAATATGTATTCGGTTCAGATTTAACAAGCCAGTAGTTCATATAATTTATTATCAACGATAACCCACAATTTTCAAATGGATTGATATTCTTTCTTTCTCTAATCTGATATTCCTGTATATTTATAGACAAATGGAATTTTCGAGTCGATACTGGCTAATAACTCACTTTATTCTTTCGTTGGTTCTCGTACACAAATCAACACCATTTGCAGAGGCCCAAGAAAATAAAAGCTTGGAAACTGCACAAGCCCCGTCAAAATATTTTGTAGGCAAGATGGCTTTAATACCTTTTAGTTCAAAACAAATGCTTTCATTAGAGCAATCTGAAGAATCGCTTTCAGATATTGAGCGGTATCTCACAATATCGCTATACGATGCCCTCATTCTACAAACAAGCGGCGTTGGGAATTTTGAAATATTACCACTAAAGAAGTCGGATACGGAATTCGTGAAGTTGAAATCCGGAAAGCCTAAAATATATTACAAAGACATAGCTATAGATGT
>DAOVUC010000205.1 GCA_030632765.1 Candidatus Dadabacteria bacterium | reverse complement strand
CGGCTCGGAATTTGAGGGAGTCGTCGGCGGGCATTTAAATTACTTTGGTCTCTTGGAAACCCCGCAGACTCGTCAGGTTGTTAAATACCCGATTCCATGGATCGGATATCCGGTTACGACTGAAAACCCGACAGTTTCATTTAAAATGCCCAAGAATAATCCTCTTTATAAATTAAAACCTAAAAAAGTAGATTGGGCAGTCTGGATAAAAGGAAGTTTTGTATATCCACAGTACCAGGTAATTCAAAAAACGGCTAAAAATTAATATGCCTAAAATACCGGCTCCTTTCGACTAGGGGCCGATGCTTACATGTGATAAAATATACTGTGCTCATTTTGATTAAGAATGTCGGATATAAAAAATAATTGGAGGAAATATAAAATGAAATTCGGAATTGGATATTACAGCCTACAGTCACCACCTCATAATCCAAGAGATCATAAGGATCTGTATTCTGAGATGCTGGAGGAAATAACCGCGGCTGAGGATTATGGTTTTGAGTCTGCCTGGCTTACCGAGCATCACTTGCTTGACGATGGTTATTGCCCTTCTCTACTAGTAACGGCAGCTGCTATAGCTGCTCGTACAAAAAAACTCAGGATTGGGACTGGTATTTATTTAATGCCGCTTCATGATCCCATAAGGACCGCAGAGGATGCAGCTACGGTGGATCTGATTTCAAATGGACGATTTATATTGGGTCTCGGGCTTGGCTATAGACAGGAAGAATTTGATGTTTTCGGAAGATCCTTAAAAGAACGAAAGGGTCGAATGGAAGAGAGTATTGAAATATTAAATAAGTCCTGGTCCGAGGGTGAATTTAGTTTTAAGGGAAAGTACTACCAGTACGATAATATCAATGTAACACCAAAACCGGTTCAGAAACCTATCCCTATTTGGATAGGTGCATTTTCAGAACCTGCAATAAAGCGTGCAGCGCGAATGAATGCTCCACTATTTATAGCTGCAATAGGGGTTATTCCGATCATTAAATACTTAATTGATATGCACAGGGGCTTTCTATCAGAGTTTGGCTATGATCCTGATAAACTTGAACAGCCTGTTGTCAGAGAAGTTTATGTTTCAAGGGACGGCAGAAGTAAAATATGGGAAAAGATAAAAGAGAACATTACATATACTGCCAAAGGCTATGCTTCGTGGGGGTCGTTTGTTGACAGAGAGGGTAATCTAATCTCTGATCCTACAGATCCTTCAATTGATGATATTGCCCTTGATCAAGCAATCATCGGAAGTCCTGAGGAATGTATTGAAACTATAAATCAATATAAAGAGGCAGTACCTATGGACCCTCTTATTTGCAGATTCAAGCTCCCGGGATTAAGTCACAGGGATGCAATGGAATCTATGAAACTGTTCTCAAATGAAGTCATGCCATATGTGAAATAAGATTTTGTTTTAAAATGAAAAAAGGCTATCTAGAGTCAAAGTTTATAGATCTATTTGTGAACAACAAGCGCAGTTCCTTTGCCCAACATTAATTCTTCATCATTATGATAAATACCACCCTCGTTTGTGACGATATAACCATTGAGCCTTGGTTTTGGAACTACGGTTTTAATCACCCATCTTAATTTTAATTCCTGGTCAGGCCTAACCGGAGCGCGGAATTCACATTCGAACTTCATCCCCATAACAATGAACCCCGGAGCAATATGTGTGGCTATAGTCCCCATAAAGAGAGCGCTACTTTGTGGCCCACTTGCGATAATTCCTCCAAAGCGGCTGGCTTTCGCTATATCCTCATTGTGATGAAGAGGGTTCATATCACCCGAAAGCTTGGCAAAAGTGGATATGTCTTCTTCTGATAGTCGGATTGTTTTTTCGAATGAAAAACCAACCTCAACGGGCGACTTGAAATCAACTTTATTATTCATGGTTTAAATATACTCTAATGTAAGCTGATAAAAAACTTGGGGATTCTTTGACGAATTATTGCAACTATAAAAAAAGAGTAATCGGAAATCGCTTACCGTATTGCCTTAGATAATCAGGTTTCTTCCTCTATCCTGGGCCTAAATAACATAGGGAGATAAACAACTGCGAATATAAGGAAGGATACAATCCACAGTAGCAGCGAGACTCCGATCCAAATCTGATAACGGCTGATATCCATTAGCGGAAAGAATACTCTTACAATAGCCCCCGCAAATAAAATACTGAAGATCCAAAACAGTATCTTCGGCGGCTCAAATACGTTTCTTCCGGTATGCCCCAGAATCACGCGGGACATAAAGCCTATTGTCATAATGCCTATTCCCCCGTAGGTAAAGCTGTGAAGGGGCAGGAAATCTGGGATATTAAAATACAGAGTGAGGAACTTTAGACCGAACCCTACGGCAATCCACGAATAGGCGACAAAAAGGACCCAGAGAAGCGGCTTGCTCCATATCTTGTTTGAATACCACCCGTATAGTCTGATCGAATAAATTAAGACGAGTATGCCTGAGATTATCGATACGGCTTTAGCGCTTGTAAAAAATAGGTCCAATATGAAAAACACTACAAAAAACACCATGCTCAGGATATCGATCACGCGCCAATTTTTAGGGTCGAATTTAAACTCTAACCCGTTGCGGATAAAAATAGGTATCATTCTCCGCCCCATTAGCAGAATTATCGATATAATGAGGTACAAGGCCGAGTACACTCCGAGATATTGGCCGCTTGATAGGAGCCCGGACAGGCCGAGATAAAAAACAATATTTGCTGCCGCTATAATCGCTATATGCGCGACTAGCCCCATCTTGTCCCATGCCTTGGCGTTTATTATCGGATACGAGACTCTTATGGTAAGAACAATCATGAATAAACAATCAAAGATTGCCCCGATTTGATAGGGGATATTAGTGATTAAGGTAAGAGAGATTGAGACTCTTGCGGCGATCCAGAGGATTACTAATGCAACGAGTGTTGATTTATCGTCTATATTTTTGCCTAACCAGTACTTCTCGACCGTTAACAAAAAACCCGCTATAACAGCCATCGTATAGCCGAATAACATCTCGTGCGCATGCCACATTGTAGGAGATATGTTCTCGAAATCAAGCGGGAGCTTAAAGGTATAAAAGAGTGTCCAGATTGTCATATAAAACAGCGATGATATTGCCGCCAATATAAAAAAGGGTCTAAATGGCGTTTCGAATACCGTAAATCCCTGGTCGTTGTTTTTGTTTATCAGTTTCATCGCTTATTTCTCTATGCCACTCAGTGGAGATAAAGCTGCAATATTACTTGTCTATTTAAGCTAGTAAAGTTTAAAGGTTTTTTTGTGCCAGGTTCTCAGGGATTTCCGACTGGTTCTGAATATTGTTAAAAATAGGGTAGGCAATTTCAGGTTTACAGTTATAAAAATATGACTGGTGTAGGCTCAGGGAATCGAACCCGGGTCCGATTTGCTCAGCAACTTGTAATGGTTTCTCCGTTGACGCACGTATCACCTCCGGGACCACCATCTAAATTGTCGATACCCGTCCCGCCGTCCAGATTGTCCGCTCCCGGACCGCCTTCAATAGTGTCCGCGCCTTCTTCTCCGAATAGGTTATCTGCCTGATTTCCTCCTGCGATTATATCATCTCCTGTGTTGCCGTGTACTTCATCCGCGCCGCCCCTCCCCTCAATATCATCATTTCCTGAGCCGCCGTGTATGGTATCATCTCCACTTCCGGCATTTATTATGTCGTTGCCGGGACCCCCATCAATACAGTCTGCACCGCTACCGCCTGTGATAGTGTCGTTGCCGCCCAGACCAATAATTACATCGCCGCCGCTCGTACCGCTTAGAGTATCATCGCCAGGTGTACCGATAATAGCGCCCGGAGCGCTGGCATCGCACAGGCTTGCAGGTGCGGGCAAAGGGTCGTCACTGTCTTTGATAACGTCATTTATACCAACCCTTAAATAACAAGCAGTTCGTGTCGTACAACTGAT
>DAOVUC010000018.1 GCA_030632765.1 Candidatus Dadabacteria bacterium | reverse complement strand
TTATAGATAGTATCATTTCGGATAAGGTGTCCAAATAGGTGTCCATACTACCCATAAATAATCGAAATAATCTAGATATGCTAGTGGTATAGATTGACAAATTATCTAGTGATAACAATAAGATACAGTAATTACAGGGAGTTAGAATAATAAGCCTTACAGGATTAGGAATCCTGCGCTCTATCCTACTGAGCTACGGGGACATTATCTAAAAAAAACAATTGACTGAAGGGATGTTAATTTAGCTATTATATATTACAGATTTTATGCTATCCATCAATAGAGGGTTCTTGGATAGCATCTTTATTTTTTATTTAGGAGAGATTGTATTTTAAGGTCATTGTATATTGCATCTGCAAAAATTCTGTTAGCTTCAGCATTAGGATGAATGTCAATATTATAAATAGTAAGGTCTCTAATATTGGTGTCTTGAAAGGAAGGAATAGTATTAGAGTGGTATAGATTGTTCATTTCTGCTAATTGTTTAATCTCTCCACTCAGTTCATAATGCGTGTAATCATGGTCGAGAACCACAATGCAAACTGGCACATTATTTTTCTTGCTTATATTACTTAGCTCCTTAAGTATGAGGTCAAGCTGATTTAAACCGGCTTTATGCTTATCTAGGAATTCCTGGTGTTTGTTGTCATTCTTAAACAATTTGTTCTTGGATATCAGCTTATAGATGAAGCTTTGAAAAAACTGATTTTTCTTTGATTTAGGATTAAATTCCTTTTCTTCATCTTCTGTGAATTGAGAGCCGTCTAAGATAAATAAAATTAGATCTGGATTATACTTGAGCGCCTTGTGTTTAAGTGTCGCTATCTTGTTGTTGATTCTGTATCCGCTTACGCCAAAATTGATAAATTCATAATTTAAATCCTTGTATTCTTGATTTAGTCTGTTTTCTAAAATACTGTGAAAAGCCTCGTCAATTTCGACTCCGGCAGGAACTGTAAAAGAACCCCCTATAACAGCAACCCTAAAAGTATTGGCAGGTTTCTCGAGTGAGTATTCTTTATCCCTTAGACCTTGAGAACTTGTTTTAAAGCCTGCAAGCTTAAAGTACGAATCAATCCCCGGCTTAAACTCATAAACAACATCGGGAAGATTGGACTTCTGTAGATAACCAGTGTGTCCCATCGAGCCTACACTCTTCATTTTGAAATAGCTTAACGAGTCAGCCCCAAAAAGGTAAAAACGGATTGTTTGCTCTAATATTAGAGAAAATACTAGAATTAATATAAAGATAACAAATAAATCTTTAACACGACTCCGCGAGGAGTTTTGGTTGTTCTGTGGATTAGTCAATTCCTAATTGTCCTTAAATAAAACAGACTAAAAAATTTGATAATTAAATCCACCTTTCTGAGGTCCGCCTGAGAAGAGGATTAAAAGAGCTGTTAATATGATAAATACTATCAGTGCCGTAAGAAAGTAATATTTATATCTCGATATGAAATTTTTAAACACTATTCGTTCCCCTTATCTTTAATAAATTCTACTGATGATTCAGCGATTTTTCTATGTGCAATATTATTCGGATGCGCATCATCATAACTTACCCATAATTCTAATTGGTTTGGATGGTTCTCAAAGAGCTTTGCCAAATTAAGATAGTCGATATTATTCTCTTCCAAAAAGAGCGATAAATTATTATAAACACTGGCAAATATCTCATTATTCACATCATGAAGCTCCGGAAGAAGTACAACTTGGAGTTGAATTCCCTTACCTTGACAAATATCTCTTAACTGAATTATTGCTGCTCTTGAATTTATCCAGCCTTGCTGATCCTCATCATAAAGAGATTCGTAATATTCTTTAAAGCTTTTAGAGGGGAAGAAATTATTAAGTAGAGAGTTGATTCTTGACCAGTAAAACGAAATAAAATGAGAATAACCCAGGAACCAGAGATCAGATTTTTTGGGTGTAATCTCAGCGTCGTTGATAAAATAGAACAAAACCACTTTGTCAGGATCATATTTGAGCCCTTTCTCTATGAAGAGGTTAACTTCCTGTTCCGTGTTATAGTTGCCGGTGCCAAAGTTTATAATTTCAGTTGGATAAACTGAATTCATATCCTCCTCTAGAATAGTTGCAAAGGTTTCCTCTTCTTCAACACCCCAGCCGAATGTAAGAGAATCTCCCAAAACAATAATTCTATATTCATCTCCCTTCGCAACTGGATACTCTATGTCCCTATGACCATCGGAATTAATATCTACCATTACATTCATAAGTTCCATAGACTTGTTTGGCTTATGCACGTGACCTATTAATTCATTACCTGAATCGTTTTTGAGATTCATTGCATACTCAGTCATTTCAATGTCATATGCCGTGTTGTAATGAAGATAAATTCTGATTAAGATTTCACCCAATGCGAAGAACACGATAAAGACTATCAAGATAGCCACAAGTTTTACAAGAATATTTCTGAGATTCATAAATTAGGTCACTACCGCCTTATAGATTATATTGAGGGTGTATTTTACAAAATAATAGGACTGTTGTAAACGGGTAAATCATCTTGAGAGATTAGTGATGATCGCTCGTCTATTTAACTTATGAAGATACTTTACAGCTTTAGACGGAATTGATATTATTCCCAAGTGCAGGAGGTCTAAAAAATGATAAAACTAAGACAGAAAACAACAACGATAGGATGGATTGGGACCGGGGTAATGGGAAGTTCCATGTGTCTTCATTTAATAAAAAAAGGTTATAAAGCTGTCGTTTATAACCGCACTAAAAGAAAGGCGAAGCAGTTGATTGAACTGGGTGCAGAGTGGGCAAGATCTCCTAAAGAAGTGGCAGAGCAGGCGGATGTGATTTTTACAATTGTCGGGTTCCCCAAAGATGTGAGGCAGGTGTATTTTGGGAAAGACGGGATTTTTGAAGGTTTAAAAGAGGGGAGTTTGCTGGTAGATATGACTACAACAGAGCCATCACTGTCTGAGGAAATTTATGAAGAGGCCAAGAGCATTGGCGCCTCGGCTGTAGACGCACCGGTGTCTGGAGGAGATATAGGAGCACTGGCGGGGAATCTTTCCATAATGGTTGGAGGAGAGGCAAATGCTGTGCATGCAGTTATGCCTCTTCTTAAGTTAATGGGGGGGAATATAGTACATCAAGGAGGGCCAGGTAAAGGCCAGCAGGCTAAGATGTGCAATCAGATAATGGGTGCCGGTCTTTTGATAGGGATGTGTGAGACCCTACTTTATGGATACAAGGCCGGACTCGATCTTAATACTATGCTTAGCTCAGTCAGTAAAGGGGCCGCAGCATGCTGGATGTTGGACAATCTTGCTCCGAGAATGGTAAAACGCGACTTTAGAGCTGGGTTTTATGTTGAGCATTTCATAAAAGATATGGGGATCGCGCTAAAAGAGGCCGAGAGGATGAATCTTTCGCTTCCGGGGCTTTCTCTTGTTCACCAACTTTATGTTGCAACAAAAGCTCAGGGACACGGTCGAAAAGGGATGCAAGCTCTATTGCTAGCATTGGAGAAGATTTCAGGTGTTAGATAGCAACTTCTCTATCCATTGTTGACATTTTTTTCAGTGTAATCTAAGTTCTTTATTAAATGCGGTAGGGGCATAATAAACAAATCAGGAGGGTCATTAATGAAGGCAATTATTAGATCACTCGCTATTTGCTTTTAAGCTTTTTTGGTTTCTTCGACAATAATTATAGATTTTGCAGCATGAGCTTCCTGGAAGCTAATTTGCTCTCCGGATAATATAACGTGTAAGATTGTCCGACCAAGATTATACTTTATAAAAAGTATTAATATTTAGAATGGCTTTCCGATAAAGACGTTCGGGAATGACAAATTGATAAGGTAGAGGGCGGAAAATGAAAAATATTTTTGTATTGCTTCTAATAATTGGGTTATCCATTAGTTTTGGTTCATGCTCGGCATTGTTCGCGCCAGCAGAGCCTACAGCGACAGATGAATTAGAACCGAGGGTAGAGCCTGAGAGTTATGATTCCAGATATCCTCGTGAGGTTGAAGAGGAAATCGAGTCTGATGAAGCGCCTTTAAACACTGAAGAGATGGAACAGCAGCCGCTTTTTAAATAGGGAGTTTTGTAGATGCTCCTACTTTTTTGGTACGAGTTCAATCTCAAACAACTTTGGCCAGAGTTTCCCTGTCACATATAGATTGCCATTCTCAGAATTAAAGGCGACGCCGTTTAGAACATCGATCCGGAGTTCGCTGTCCTTATCACTTAAAAGTCCGCTAAGGTCGATCCAAGCTGTGACACGGCCGGTTTTTGGGCTTATCCTGGCAATCTTCTCTTCTCCCCATATATTTGCGTATATTTCACCGTCTATATATTCGAGCTCGTTAAGCTTGCTAACTTTTCCACTATCTCCATACACTTCCAATGTGCCGATTACTTTGAAAGTATTCGGATCCATAAAATAGAGCATAGCGCTGCCGTCGCTCATGATCAGGTATTTGCCGTCGTATGTGATTCCCCATCCTTGAGTTTGGTAACTAAATTTCTTTATCAGTTTTAATGTCTCCTTGTTATATATAAAACCCATTTTAGAGCGCCATGTTAGCTGAATTATCTTATTGTCGACTACAGCGATTCCTTCTCCAAAATATCTGTCCGGCAATTCTTGTGATTTAATGGTTTTTCCTGTTTTAAGGTCAACTATTTTGACAGCGGAACGTCCGTTAAGTCCTGTACTTTCGTGCAAGACACCTTTGTCAAAAACGAGTCCTTGGGTAAAAGAGTCTGAGTTATGAGGGTAGGTGTTTACTAATTTATAGCCGAAAACGGGAGTATGGCTCTTTTGTTCGGCATAAGCAGGATTTACTAGCTCAGTGGAATACCATTTTGAGAAGCAAATCACTATTCCAATTATCGCTATAGTAAATATGAGAAATCTGATAATAGTTTTAGAAAATTCCATAATCTTCACGTCGTAACTAGAAAAGTAAGAGAAATGAGTATTCATATAATAGCCTAACTCTGTCAAAATTTCCTTATTTAGTGTAAATTAGGAAGTGGTACGGGGAAAACACATTATGATTATTTAGGGGAATCTAAGTGCATCGTAAGCAGGTATTTTCCTGGTTTTTCATAGCGATATTTCTCTTGCTCATATATATTTTCTATCAGATATTGAGCCCGTTTATCCTTGCGCTTTTTTGGGGCGCTATCATTACGCTTACTCTATATCCGGTACACAAACGACTTACAAAGCTATTAAGAAACCGAAAGAGCATATCAGCCTTGATAATGACCGTAGTAGCAACATTTCTTGTAATATTGCCCCTTGTGTTTATTTCGGCGACTGTTGCAGTGGATATGTTTGATATTTACCAAGGGCTTACCGATAATGTCGAAGTCTCGGAATTGAAATCAAAACTAGAAAAGTTAAAGGGACTAGTTCCTGTTACAGTGTTAGATGAATTAGAGAAGAGGCTTCAAATAGGGGAGATAAATATTCACCAGATGGCTGTTAAGGGCTTGGGATCTATTAGCGGTTACGTAATCAACGAAGTTCAGGACGCCGCTACTAATCTTACTGGCCTTCTTCTTAACTTTGGTCTGATGATATTTGCATTATTTTTCTTTTTCCGTGATGGCGATAGTATGCTGGAACGCGTTAAGTCTTTAATTCCAATGAAAGATGAACAAAAAGACGAAATTTTTAGGAAATTTTATGACACTCTAAATGCAGTTATTGTAGGAGTTATGGTTACAGCAGCTATTCAAGGAGTACTCCAAGGGCTTTTTTTCTGGATATTAGGAATTTCCTATTCAGTTTTAGGTGGAGTTCTTACTTTTATTTTCGCTCTTATTCCGATAGCTGGAGCTGTAATCGTATGGCTTCCGGTGGGGTTATATCTCGTTTTTACCGGGAGTATTTATACTGGTATAGGCGTGCTAGTTTTTGGCGGTCTTGTAGTCAGTTCTGTTGATAACTTCTTAAAACCAATGATTATCGGGGGTAAAATTAAACTGTCGACCCTGTTTTTGGTTCTAACAATTTTCGGGAGTTTATCTGTATTCGGTTTTACTGGAATAATCATAGGTCCTATTCTCTTAGCTATTTTTATGAGTTTTATTGAAATCTACAAGATCGAATATCTCGAATCTCCTGACTAAGAATTAATTTCAGGAAACCAACTAACAAATATAAATCCATTCTAATTTATTTAAGTTTCTGAAATACAATTGCACACTAATTAGTGGGGATAATTTGACAAATTTTTATGTTTAAGATAATTTTTAGCCCAGTCTAAAAATAGAATTTAATTATGTAAAGATAAATTTTGATATCACACTTTCTTTAGTATGCATTTGGAGGTTGAGAGAGATGAGGTGTTTTATAAAAAGAGATGTTTTTTCAGCAACAAAAATATTCATGCCAATATTTGTTCTAGTGCTTTTATTGTCCGGTACAACCAAAGTTTTTGGAGTTGGTGGGATTTCGAATTCAAAAGTTATCGTTCCCAGCACCGAGACGGTGCCTAAGGGGCAAGTAGAGATCGAGCCCTTCTTCCTTCTTGGGTTGCTCAAAAACCGCGACAGGGCGAGAAGATTCGGAGCTGGGGTAAGACTAACCTTAGGCGCACTTCAGAACTTCGAGATAGGGGCTAGTGTTATTTATCTGGATATAAGGGACTTGGATTTTAATCTGAGAAATGCAGAGTTCGGTGCTATAGCGCCGGGGCTTAAATACAGGTTTCTCGATGAGGGCGATAATATGCCTTTTTCTCTTGCATATCAGGGCGGGGTGTTCATACCTTTAGGCGGTGGGGATACTCCCTGGATTATTGAGCCCGGGGGTCTTATTCTAACAAAGAACTTCACAAACTTATTCTCCATGGACGCCGATTTTGTATTCGGCATAATTGAGGACGATGCCTGGGGCTTCGTTTCCGAGGTGGGCTTCGGATATTATGTAAGACCATGGTTTCAGCCTGTAATCGAAGCAGCTTATATTTTTGAGGATTCGGAAGGAGCAGACAGTATTTCCATAGTCAACCTAACGGCAGGTTTCACCTCCCCGGTTACAGACTGGCTTACGGTTATCGTTGGCGTCACACCCGATATTTATACAAACAATATTAACGAGCAGGTGATACTGTCAGCCGCATTCTCATTCCTATTTTAATGACATCAAACTGCTTGACAGAGTGTTGTATAGACAATATTATTTTTAGGTGGGTCTAAATTCTATTTTAGGAGATTTGAAATGTATACAGAATCTATAGAGGATTACTTGAAAGCAATTTATGAAATACAAAAAGAATATGGAAAGGTGTCGACTAATTCTCTTTCTGAAAAATTAAACGTTGCGCCGGCATCTGTTACGAGCATGATAAAAAAACTTTCCGAGAAAAAACTCGTTACACACAAGCGCTACCAGGGTGTAAAACTCACTAAAGCCGGGCAGAAAATTTCACTTGAGATCATAAGACACCACCGCTTGATCGAGCTATACCTGGCGGAGGCCCTTGGTGTGCCCTGGGACCAAGTGCATGAGGAAGCTGAAAAGTGGGAGCATGTATTGTCTGAGGATCTTGAGGATCGCATGGACGCCGTTTTAGGTCATCCGACAAGAGACCCCCACGGCTCTCCCATACCAAGCCGTGACGGTACGATAACTGAACTCGATTCTATTCCATTGGCTGATCTCCGGTCCGGTCAGAGTGCCGTAGTTGCTGAAGTGAGTGATCATGATCCTGACCTTCTCAGATATGTTGGTAAAATGGGACTTTATCCCAAGACCAAATTTAAAGTACTTTCAATTGAACCTTTTAACGGTCCAATAAAGATACAGGTTGAAGGTTCAGAGCATATTTTAGGCTCGGGAGCGGCTCAGTACGTTTTTGTTACCGAGGTTGAATTACCCCAGTCTGAAATGACTTAGTTTTGAAAATAAAGAGGAATTATGAAAATGAGATCAAGAAAATTAAACCTAACTAACTGGCTCCTTAAAACCGCATTAGTCGTTTTGCTTTTAATGTCGTTTACTCCCAGAAGCTCCGCGCACATAGTTGCCGAAGAGCCTTGGCATCCGGTGGCCCAGGCTTACTTGAGAGCAATATTTTACGCTAACCTAAAACCGGTAAACTGGGAGCTAATTGCTGGGGAATACGAAAAGCCAATAGTGGAGTCGGGATATAAATCAAAAACAGTCTACGATTTGATAGCCGTTATAGAGAAAACCGATGACACAGATCACGTGGAATCTATTCGTAAAGCTATTTCAGATAAGGACCCTAAGGCGCTTTATTCTGCCTCCACACGCGCTTTATCTCATTATATCCGCTACCATTTAGTGCAGGCGGATTCTAAGATAGACAAGCCTGGTGTAGCGCTTAATGATGTATTGGAGGCAAAGCGTTTGTATAGGGCGCTTGAGGAGTTTATTGAGCAAGTGGACCAGGAAGCTTACGATCAAATGGGCCGATCGTGGTTAAGTCTGACCTCGAGCGTTGGAAACGCAGGGGTGATGGAAATCGGCGTGGTGAAACCTGATAAGCCCAATTTTCAAAAAGTAAGCGGTTATATTGCGAAATATCTTAAGACTAATTACGAATCCCGGGATTTTAGTGATCAAGATACGCTCTTGCCCTTACCGAAGTATAAATCCAGCTCAAACGGCAAGGTAGAGATTGCTCCTTGGCTTCCCCCGGGCAGTAACCTAAACGATCAACGTCCACTGCCGAGACTAGTGCTGAACTTCGAGGTCAGGGGGCTTGATGAAAAGGACCTTTTTCTTGTCGCTTACGGAGATATGTTGTTTGACTCACCTGAGATCTTTGGCGAGCCTGCCCGCAGTTTCGCCATAGCGTGCAGCACTTGTCATAACCGAAGCGATATCAATCAGAGCTTCATGATCCCAGGTGTTAGCGAGAGAGCCGGTTCTGCCGACGTGGACGGCCACTTGTTCAACTCGAGATTCAATGATCACAAGGACGATTCACTCGATATTCCAAGCCTTAGGGGACTCAGGTTTACAGCTCCTTACGGGAGAGACGGCCGGTTTGCGAGTCTACGTGAGTTCACCCGGAATGTAATGGTGAACGAATTTGGGGGCCGGGAGCCGACGCCGTTTATGCTGGACGCTATTGTGACGTACATGCTCGAATTCGACTGGCTTCCTTCAATGTATTTGGAACCTGACGGCATCCTGAATGATAAAGCTTCTGCTTCTGCTAAAAGGGGTGAGAAGATTTTTAACGCCGAGTTTAAGTCTATGGGTGGGAGAGCTTGCAGCACATGCCATATTCCAAGCTCTAATTTTTTAGACGGGTTGCGCCACGATATCACCTCCGGCGATTCGTCCGGACCGGGTGCGAGAGATACGTTTTTTGACACTCCAACCCTGATAAATATTAAACACACGGGGCCTTATTTTCACGACGGGTCGCTTGAAACCCTCGGTGATGTTGTGCAGTGGTTCGACGTGCGCTTTGAACTCGGCCTTAAAGAAAGGCAGAAAGCGGATTTGACTTCATACCTGGAAACTGTTGGAACCGGTGAAGAGCCGTATGAGGTCTTTGATAACAACAACACTCAGTTCTTGTTGGACTGGTCTGAGCTCTCTACATTCATAAGCACCTTAGACACGCTTATCCCCGCAGAGGATGAATATCACACAAAACTGCTAATTCAAACTGTATCATCTGATTTACGTCTTGACGCAAGCGGGCTTCAGGACAGGAGTCAGGCTCCTAAGGTTTACGCATTGGCTGATAAATTAGATGAGATTCTAGCTGCCGTTGAGGCTCAAGACTGGGAGAAATCACAAACTTTATGGACTGAATACAAAACAATGGAAGGAGAATACGGATCGGAGTTTAAATAACTCCCGGGAGTTTTAAATGAGATACTTAATGATTCTACGGTTTATTATCATCGCGCTTATCATATCCGCTGCCGGATATAACCAGGAGGCCTTTAGCTTAAATGAGAAAGCTAAAAAGGATGATACGCTGGTAGTGGCTTTTATCCCTCAGGAAAACCCTGAGAAGCTTATAGGCGATATCGAGATTATTACCGAATACCTTCAAAAGGAAATGGGTATAGAGGTGAAGGGATATGTTACACAGGACCATGCGGCTGCGGTTGAAGCCCTTCGAAACGGAGAGGCGGATATATCGTTTATGGGCGGGCTGCCGTATGTGCTGGCGCACAATATAATCGGCGCCGAGGTAATACTTTCTGAGATATACAGGGGCAGTCCTACATACCGTGCACGAATCTTTGTGCTTAAGGACAGCGGTATTGAGAAAGTTGAAGATCTAAAGGGTAAAAGTATTGCTTTTGCGGACCCAATATCGGAATCCGGTTATATATATCCTCTGGAAATCATCGTTGAAGCGGGTCTTCTAAAGCGCGGCGATGACCCAAATGATGTGTTTAGTAACGTTTATTTCGCCGGAGGGTACCAGCAGGCAATTCAGGCGCTCGCCAACGGTTTAGTCGATGCAGCTGGAGTAAGCCAGTTTGCCGACCTTTTACTGACTCCCGAGCAGTTTGAGAAAGTCACATGGATTGCAGAGTCAAAACCTATTCCATCTCACCTTGTCTGCACACGGAAAGGGCTTGATAAAGAACGTGTTGATGCGTTTAAGCAGGCGATGCTTAAACTCAATCAACCTGAAAACAAGCATCTCCTAAAGTATGTATACAGCCCGGACGGCTATGTAGAGGCCAGTCACTCGGACTATAAATCTGTTGAGGAGAAAGCCCGTCAATACGGGTTTATTAACTAACAATAGAGGGGACCATATGAAATTGAGTTCACATATAGAGAATGAAATCAATTTAAGGGATATTGGGAAAGCTCAGGCTGAAATCGCGGTTTCGATTCGGGATGTTAAATTTCGATACACTAAGCAGAGTCCCTATGTTTTAAATATTGAAAACCTTAGAATCCAAAAAGGCGAGAAGGTTGCTGTGATCGGACCGAGCGGTGCCGGAAAGACTACGCTTATGCGCCTGATAAACGGGGTTATTGAGCATGAATCCGGGGAAGTAAAGATTCTGGGAGAAACATTTGACAACGGCTCTACAAAAAGTAGGGATTTTAGAAGACGTATAGGGTTTATTTACCAGGATTTTAATTTAATTGGCCGGGCATCCGTATTCGAGAACGTTTTATGGGGTAGAGTGGCTTATATCAACCCGCTTTTTAGTCTGGTTGGCTGGTTTTCTATACGCGATAAACAGGCGGCTCTCAGTGCAATAGATGAAGTGAATCTCATCGGGCATATGAATCAGCGAGCTGATACGCTGAGCGGCGGTCAGATGCAGCGTGTCGCGATAGCCCGCGTACTGGCGCAGGAGCCTGAGATAATACTTGCGGATGAGCCTGTCAGTAATCTGGACCCTGCGCTTACCGATGACATTTTGAACCTCCTGGTTGAGGTAAGTGAAAACCACAAGGTAACCCTTCTCATGAATTTACATCAGACAGATCTTGCACAACGCTTAGCTGAAAGGATAATAGGGCTCCGCGGCGGAGAGATTGTCTACGACAGCTCTCAAGAAAGACTTTTTAATCACGTACCTAAATCTTTATTCGATCCTGAAGTTCCGCCTTTAAAAATGTCTAAGAACCGGAACTAAGTAGGGGGAAGGTGTCCCAATAACTATAGAATATCCTCGTTCTTCTATATCTCAAAGTCTTTTACGTTTCGGCGGGATTCTTCTTCTTGTCGTATTGATAGCCTGGTCGTTCACCGGCTTGGATATTGATCTTAACAAGCTCCTAACGAGTTTTCCCCGCATGGCTGATTTCATAGGGCGTATGTTCCCGCCGAATACGGCTGTCGCAAAGACCGTATTGGCCTCTACGCTTGAGACTCTTCAGATTGCTTTTGCGGGCACTGTAATAAGCGCTCTCGTCTCTTTTCCCCTGGGCTTGCTCGGTGCTGAGAACCTATCCCCAAGCTGGGTACACCAGCCTGTAAAGTGGTTTCTGAGTATGCTTAGAGCGATTCCGGTAATTTTGCTCGCACTTATGTTTGTAAGCACCGTCGGGCTCGGACCTTTCCCCGGAGTACTGGCACTTGCGGTTCATTCAACGGGCATGCTGGGCAAGTTTTACGCAGAGGCTTTTGAAAACGCAAGTTCAGGCCCGCTTGAAGCGCTTGAAAGCTCGGGAGCCAACTGGATTCAGAAAGTCCGTTTCGGTGTGCTGACACAAGTGGCGCCCGACCTGGCGCGCGACACGCTTTTTAGATTCGAGTTGAACCTCAGGGAGTCTTTGGTTTTAGGGCTTGTGGGAGCAGGGGGGATCGGATTCTACATTCAGCTATACATTCGTTCCTTTCAGTATGACAAGGTGGCGACGCTGACCATAGTGCTTCTTGTTATTGTTGTTCTCGTGGAGCAGTTAAGCGTAGCTATTCGAAAGAGGCTAAGATAGTGTTGGCGAGTGAAGGGGGAGTCGCTGAAGTGAGTGATCATTATCCTGACCTTCTCAGATATGTGGGCAAGATGGGGCTTTATCCCAAGACTAAATTTAAAGTCCTTTCAATTGAACCATTTAACGGTCCAATAAAGATAAAGGTTGGTAGCTCAGAGCATATTCTAGGCTCCGGAGCGGCTCAGTATGTTTTTGTTACAGAGGTTCAAGGCTCTACAGCGGAGGCGGTTTAATGGGGAAGTCAATCTATGTATTAATAAGCTTTTTAATGGTG
>DAOVUC010000042.1 GCA_030632765.1 Candidatus Dadabacteria bacterium | reverse complement strand
GTTTCGGCAGCTAGTGTGGGAATAATATTTTTAAAGGCTTTTGGTTTTCTTATTGCAGCTATAGTAATTGGGAATTTAACATCTAAGAGGTTGTTTAATCTTGTTGAGAAAATGAAGGTTAGAGGAGTACTTCTGTTAAGCGCCCTCTCATTTGCATTTATTTTTTCTTATCTAGCTAGTCTTGTAGGTTTAGCCCCAATAGTGGGTGCATTTGCCGCGGGACTTGTGTTGGCTAACACCAATCAATTTAAGTCAATTGAGGAGCGTGTAAAGCCGGTTTCGGATTTTTTTACGCCGATATTCTTTATAATGGTCGGAGCTGCTGTAGATATCTCGGTATTTAATCCGTTTGTTAAGGAAAACATACCTATACTATTAATTGCTTTGGTACTGTTCATTGTTGCTGTAGTGGGTAAATTTGTAAGCGGATTTGCGGTATTACAGAAGGGAATAAGCAAGAGTGTTGTTGGAGTGGGTATGATACCAAGGGGAGAGGTCGGGCTTATTTTTGCCCAGGTAGGCCTTACTTACGGAATATTTACCTCCGGGCTCTTTTCTGCAGTAACAGTAATGGTTATGTTAACAACATTTATTGCACCGCCTCTTTTAAAGATAATGTTTGCCAGGGGTGTCGATACAGCGGAAGACGCCGTGCAGAAATTATAAGGAGATAGAATAATGTACTTCGATAGACTAAGAAATTTTACTTTATATTTTTCGATATTTGTTATTGGTATTGCAACTAACGCTTATGCTTCAGATGATTTGTTGAGTGTTAATTACACAGTTTTTATTCAGATTGCAATATTTTTGCTCGCCATATTTATACTTAATAAGCTGGTTTTTAAACCCTTTCTTAATCTTGTGGATAGAAGAGATAAACTCACAAGAGGAGCTATTGAGGAAGCCCAAGCGCTTGAAGTCAGAGTAGAGGAAATTATAGAAGAATATGACGTGAAGCTAAACGAGGCCAGAGCGCTGGCTGTTGAAGAGCGCAACAAAATAATACTAGAGGGGCAAACTGTGGCTGACAGCATAATCGGCAAGGCCAGAGAGGAGACGGAGGTTATTCTAGAAGATGCAAAAATTAAGCTTGAGGCCGATACTCAAGAAATTAAAGAAAAAATAAAAGGCGATATAGATGAATTAGCTGAAGATATAGCTTCAAGAGTTTTGGGTAAGGAGGCAAGAATTTGATTGACTTTGAAATAATAAACCTTTTGATTACTAATGCTTCTGAAGGCGGGCAAGTTTTTAACTGGAGATTTGTTTTTGAACACACAGTTAACTTAGTTATTTTGCTTGGGGTTTTAGTATATTTTCTAAAAGATTCTGTGAGAAATTTCTTGGTTGCAAGAAAAGGGTCAATAAGCAGTGAAATCGATCATGCTCAGAAAACTATCACAGAGGCCAAAGAGAAATACGAAGAGTATGCTGAAAAATTGAGAGGGATTGAACAAGAGATTAACAATATAAAGGACGCTATTCGTAAACAGGGTGAGACGGAAAGAGAAGAGATTATGAGACATGCCAACATTGCGTCTGAAAATATCAAAAGAGAAGCTCAAGACACTATTCAATTTGAGATTGATAGAGCAAGGCGTGAGGTTCAGTCTGAAGTAGTTGCAATCGCTCTTACAATTGCGGAGAAAGTGATTAAAGAGAATTTAAACGAATCTGATAAGCAAAGAATTATTGAAGATTTTACTAATAATTTAGGGGAAGAGAAATGGCATCAATCGCAACACTAAGAGATCTTTCTGAAGCTCTTATTCAGAGTGCTAAAGATGAGAATAAGCTTGATAAAATAACTTCTGACATTGAGGATTTCTTCTCAGTGCTATCAGGCACTCCGGAGCTAAAAAATGTCCTATGGAGTTCAACCTATGAGCTGGACGAGAGAAAGGGAGTAACAAGCGATGTAGCCTCCAATAGAGGCTATGACAACCTTACTTCTAATTTCTTGAGTTTAGTTCTTGAGCTGGATAAATTCAAATCACTTTTGAATTCTGAGCAAACTTTTGTTCAAAAACTAAGAAAAGCTTCCGGTAGAATTAGGGCTGAGGTAATAATGGCCACAACTCCTTCTGAAGAAGACTTAAGTAAAGTAAAGGCTAAATTAAGAGAGGTTATTGGGCAGGAAGTCGAGGTTACATCTAAGGTTGACCCCGAGATTATTGGGGGAATAATTGCAAAGGTTGAAGATAAAGTGTTCGATGGTAGTATTAAAACCCAACTTGAGAGAATAAGAAGTACTCTCTCTCAATCCTAGCAATATTAACAAGTACTATTTTGATGTTAGATACTTATACGTTAGACAGATATAAGGAGCGAAAAAGATGCAGGAAATAAAGATAGAACAGATTGGAGAAATATTAAGAAATAGAATAAAGGGGTACGAAACTAAGGTTGAAACATCCGAAGTTGGAACCGTTATATCTATTGGTGACGGAATTGCCCGTGCATATGGACTTGACCAGGCAATGGCCGGTGAGCTCGTAGAGTTTAAGAGCGGCGTTATGGGTCTCGTGTTAAACCTTGAAGAGGACAACGTTGGTATCGCGCTCTTTGGTGAGGATCCCGAGGTTCAAGAAGGGGATATAGTAAAGCGTACGGGTAGAATCGCGGAGGTTCCGGTCGGGGAAGATATGAAGGGGAGGGTTGTAAACGCTCTTGGGCAACCAATTGACGGTAAAGGTGAAATTAAGAGTGTTGAGACCAGACCAATTGAGGTTAAAGCTCCTGGAGTTGTTTACAGACAATCGGTGAACGAGCCTTTACAAACCGGAATTAAATCAATTGATTCCATGATCCCGATTGGTAGAGGACAGAGAGAATTAATATTAGGCGACCGTCAGATTGGAAAGACGGCAATCGCTATTGATACCATAATTAACCAAAAAAATGAAGATGTCTACTGTATTTATGTTGCGATTGGACAAAAACAGTCAACTGTTGCTCAAGTGGTGGACAAATTAAAAGAACATGGCGCTATGGAATATACTACTATTGTTGCTGCTACTGCTAATAATCCTGCTCCATTTCAGTTTATTGCTCCTTATGCAGGCTGTGCGCTTGGAGAATATTTCAGAGACACTGGAAGGCATGCACTAGTTATTTATGATGACTTAACAAAGCACGCATGGGCATATCGTCAGTTATCCCTGCTATTAAGAAGACCTCCGGGTCGTGAGGCTTATCCTGGTGACGTTTTCTATCTTCACTCGAGACTATTAGAGCGTGCTGCAAAAATGAGAGACGAAGACGGCGGCGGATCTTTAACGGCCCTGCCGATTATTGAAACACAGGCCGGGGACGTTTCCGCATATATTCCAACTAACGTAATTTCTATTACAGATGGTCAGATCTATCTAGAAAGTGACCTCTTCTACTCAGGTGTAAGGCCTGCTATTAACGTGGGACTTTCAGTCTCCAGGGTAGGTGGTTCAGCTCAGATCAAGGCTATGAAAAATGTTGCCGGAACTCTAAGATTAGAATTGGCCCAATATAGAGAGGTTGAGGCATTCTCTCAGTTTGCGTCTGACTTGGATAAAGCAACGCAGGCCCAGCTATCTCGCGGAAGCAGACTCGTTGAAGCGCTCAAGCAGGGTCAATACGAACCACTTTCTGTTGAGAAGCAGGTTCTTATTATCTATGCGGTTACAAAGGGATTTGTAGATGATTATCCTGTTGAGTCAGTCGGCAAATATGAAAAGGAACTCTACTCCTTCTTTGATTCAAACTATTCGAATCTTTTAGATGATATTAGGACAAAAAAAGTGATTTCTGATGAATTAGAAGAGAGTGTTAGAGGAGCTCTTGGTGAACTTAAAAATCAATTAGGAGATCTGTAATAGTCAATTAGAGGTAGTCTAATCTCTAGACTAAAAAAGTCATGGCAAGTTTAAGACAAATTAAAACTAAAATTAGCAGTGTTAAGGGTACTAGCAGGATAATGAGTGCTATGAAGCTGATTTCTGCTGTAAAGCTCAAGCGTGCTCAGGATCTTCTTATGGCCTATCGTCCGTATTCGGATGCGTACCAGGACACAACCATGAATGTTGCTAAGAGGTGCGATCAGAAATGGCATCCTCTTTTGAGAAAATCTGAGGAACCAAAAAAGCTGCATCTTGTGTTTATTACATCTGATAGAGGGCTTTGCGGTAGTTTTAACAGCAGCCTTATCAGAAAACTTGAGACGTACCTTGTGACCGATACAGAGTCGTTTGAAGAAGTTGCCTTTAGCTTTCTTGGTAGAAGGGGCAGGGATCATTTTGGCAAAGAAGGTCTTCGTGTTACCAGTAGTTATATAGGTATTACAGAAAGAAACTACTCTGAGATATCAGAAAAAGTATCTACAGAATTAACCAACGAGTTCGTCAAAGGTGACAGCGATGAAGTTATATTAGTTTATAACTATTTTAAATCCGCTTTGACTCAGGAAATTACCTATGAAAAAATCCTTCCTATAGAATCCGGTTCTGAAGGAGAGGACGAGATCCTTGTGGATTATTTGTATGAACCTACGAGGAAGGGAATTCTAAATGACCTTCTTCCCAAATATGCTCAGGTCAGGGTCCAACGGGCAATTCAGGAATCAATGACAAGTGAGCATGCTGCGCGTATGACCGCTATGGAAAATGCTACCAGTAATGCGAATGATGTTATCAAGAACCTCACGCTTTTATATAATAAAACAAGACAAGCCATGATTACAACAGAACTCATGGACATAGTAAATGGAACTGAGGCATTAAGTAAAGGAGACGAGTAAGATGGACACAAATACTAATAATAATATGGGTAAAGTTGTACAGATTATGGGACCTGTTATCGATGTTGAATTTAAAGATAGCGAACTGCCCCCGATCTATACTGCACTAAAACTTACAAACCATCTCATTAATGATGAGCAATGGAATCTAATCGTTGAAGTAGCGCAGCAGCTAGGAGGCAACCGGGTCCGCTGTATTGCTATGGATTCTACAGAGGGTATTAAACGAGGCGAGGATGTGCTTAATACAGGAGAAGGTATTACCGTTCCTGTAGGAAAAGAAACCCTTGGTCGAATGGTAAATGTAGTAGGTGAGCCAATTGATGAAGCTGGGCCCGTAGCTACTAAAATGCGCTGGCCAATTCACCGAGAAGCGCCTAAGTTTGTTGAACAAAGTACGAAACTAGAGCTTTTTGAAACCGGGATTAAAGTTATTGACCTGATTGCCCCTTTTCTAAAGGGAGGGAAAATCGGTCTTTTCGGCGGTGCTGGTGTGGGGAAAACAGTTCTTCTAATGGAACTTATTCATAACGTTGCTAAAGAATACGGCGGTGTTTCCGTTTTTGGTGGTGTTGGAGAAAGAACTCGTGAAGGAAATGATCTCTGGCATGAAATGAAGGATTCGGGTGTTATAGAAAATACAGGGCTTGTATTTGGACAGATGAATGAGCCACCTGGTGCTAGAGCAAGGGTAGCCCTAACTGCGCTGACACTTGCCGAGTACTTCCGTGACGAAGAGGGGCAGGACGTACTACTATTTATCGATAACATATTCAGATTTACCCAGGCAGGCTCCGAGGTGTCGGCGCTTCTTGGAAGGATTCCTTCCGCTGTAGGTTATCAGCCGACTCTCGCAACTGACCTTGGAGAGCTGCAAGAGAGAATTACATCCACAGTTAAAGGCTCTATTACATCGGTGCAGGCTATATACGTTCCTGCTGATGATCTTACCGACCCGGCTCCTGCAACTACATTTGCTCACCTTGACGGTACCACTGTTCTTTCCCGTCAGTTAACTGAGCTTGGTATTTATCCCGCTGTGGATCCGCTTGATTCAACTTCACGTATTCTTGATCCTCATATTGTAGGACAAGAGCACTATGAAATTGCACGTCAGGTGCAAGAAGTTCTCCAGCGTTACAAGCAGTTGCAAGAAATTATTGCTATTTTGGGTATGGATGAGCTTTCTGAGGAAGACAAACTGGTGGTAGCTAGAGCCAGAAAGGTCCAGAGATTCCTTTCTCAGCCGTTCCACGTTGCGGAGCAGTTCACAGGAACTCCTGGTAAATATGTACCTATTAAAGAGACAATCGAAGCCTTTAAAGAGATTATAGCGGGGAACATGGACGATATCCCTGAACAGGCGTTTTATATGGTTGGTAATCTCGATGAAGTTCAAGAGAAGGCAAAAGGAATTATTTCATAGTAAATATAAACTGAGGGTCTCGCATCCCCCCTCAATTTAAGCTTTAGCAAGTTAAGAATTTAGAGGAGAGAAAGAAAATTGGCCGACGGTATTCATTTGCAAGTAATTACACCAACTGCTCTTGTTGTTGATGAGCAAGTTGACGAAGTAGTAGCCCCCGGTGAAGCAGGAGAATTTGGAGTGCTACCCAGTCACACCCCATTTATAACAACCCTTCACACCGGTGAACTAAAGTACAGAAAAGGCGGGGTTGAAAATAAGTTAATCGTTGAGGGTGGAGTTGCTGATGTAAGGGACGATAAAGTAAACATTATGACAGACGGTGTGAAAGAGGACTAATTAACATTTCTTTCTATTCAGCATTACACTATCACCCTACCTTTTAGAAATAGATATTTCCAACAAATATACTAAAATAGATGTCACCCCTAATATAAGGAGTTACTACATGCCGGTAACAAAAACTGCTTCCGAATCATTGGTTTTGCGTAATGACCGCGATGGTATTTCAACCCTCACACTTAACAGGCCAAAAGCTTATAATTCGTTATCTATCAACTGTATGGAAGCGATTATGAAAGAGCTTCAGAGAACTTCAGAGGATTCTTCGATAAAGGTTGTTGTCATCTCTGGCTCCGGAAAGGGATTCTGCGCCGGTCACGATATGAAAGACCTACGGGCGAATCCGGAAAAATCGTTTTATGAAAAGACATTTAATACCAGTTCAAAAATGATGATGTCTATTATCAACTTCCCCAAACCGGTTATCGCAAAAGTCCATGGCATCGCAACAGCCGCTGGTTGCCAGCTCGTGGCGACATGCGATCTCGCAGTTGCCGAAGAAAATGCGAGGTTTGCTACTCCCGGAGTGAATATAGGACTTTTTTGCTCTACTCCAATGGTTAGTCTATCTCGTAATGTAGCGAGAAAGCATGCGATGGAAATGTTGCTGACAGGTGATTTTATCTCGGCTGAAAGAGCATATGAAATCGGCTTAATAAATCGTGTTGTCCCGTTTGAGGAGTTGGACGATGCGGCAAATGATTTAGCTCAACAGATCGCTTCCAAATCTCCTTTAACTCTCAAAATCGGGAAGAAGGCTTTTTATGAACAGCTGGATAAGGATTTAAAAAGCGCATATGAGTACTGTAGCAGGGTGATGGTTGAGAATATGATGGCGCAAGATGCCGAAGAAGGGATTGATGCGTTCCTAGAAAAAAGAAACCCTGTTTGGCAAGGCAAGTAATTATTAAAAGTTCAATTGAAGAGGGTTACCTTTTTATCCGAATTAATCTAAAATCAAGGTAGCCTAGGTCTTTGCTTTTTTAGTCGTTTTTCTGCTCGTTCCGGTTCTTGCTCTGGTTGTCGTTTTGGTTGCTGGTTTGGGTGTTGCTTTGCGCCTAGGTTTTTTATCTTCTTTTAGGGCCTTCTTGCCGCCCTCGACAGCGCCTAAAGCCGCAAACTGCAGGACTTTAGCAGCCTTGTGCAAGACATCCGTGGAGCTCTTCATAATCTCGGACGCCGAATCGCTTACTTTTTTAGCAACATCCGCGGATAACTTTGTAAGATCACTTTGTTTGGTCTTACCTATTTTTGTTTTTAACGCCATGACGTCTTTTTTGATCTCGTCAAGATGTTGCACAACCTTGTGCTTGCTTTCCTCTTTAGGTTTACTTGGTCTTCTTGTTGCGGGTTTACTCGGTTTTCTTACTGCCATATTACTCATACCTCCCAATTTATTTTAATTTGATTATCATCGCCAGTAATTGCTGTTTATATAATTTTGTTAAGTATAAAAAATATATACGGTATAACGGATAACTACAATATGTGCCGTATTCTTAAATTCCTGCGGACAGTGTCCGCAGCGGGGAACCCCCGCAGGTATACAAGTTCTAAGTAGATAATGTGACTTATAAGGAATTAGAGCTACTTTCCATAGCGGGAGTTTTTAGAACTAGTCCATCAGCAGACAATGTCTGCTTCAACTTAAATGGTGCTTGATAAAAGGGGTGCAGTACAAAATTCAACGACCTAGAGTAAGACGAATAGTCTCAGATAGCAGAAATGATAACTCTAAAAATAAAAAACCGGGAGGCCTTAATAAGTGGCTGTCCCGGTTATGATTAACTTTGAAATTCTTTTGTAATAAGCTTAATAACTGCCAAATCACAACAAAATATTAATTGCCGTTAGTGGTCGATTCTTCTTGCCCTTCAGTATTGTTGTTCTGTTCAATTACTTCTGGTTCGGGCATAGCGCTTGCGCTACTGGCCTCTTTATTAGAAACGAGATGCTCCTGCCTTGATCTTTCTTTAATCCTGCTAGCTTTCTTGGAAAGACCTCTTAAGTAATAGAGTTTTGCTCTTCTTACTTTTCCTTGTCTCATAACTTCAATCTTGTCTATGAGTGGGGAATGGAGTGGGAAAATTCTCTCGACACCTACTCCGTAAGAGACTTTTCTTACGATGAATGTCTCTCGTGCTCCGCCGTTCTTCTTGGCAATAACAACACCTTCAAAAACCTGAATTCTTTCCCTCTCACCCTCTTTGATTTTATAGTGTACGGCTACTGTATCGCCTGGACGAAAATCAGGAAGGTCACTCCTAATCATAGTTTTTTCTATTTCATCAACAATATTCATCATAAATCTCCTATTTATATTTTACATGAAAACAATCTGTCCAATATGATTGCGGCTGCGCTTCTTACAGAAAGATGGTTGTAATTGGTATAACCACTAACCGGCTTTAATGTATAATCTGCGCTTTCCATAATCTCTTTTGCTAAACCCCAACCTGTACCAAATAAGATTAAATAAGGTTTTTGTTCTCCAGAAAAAATTAATTCTCTTAAATCTCCAAACCCTATCATGTTATTTGTAGACCTGGCATCAGTAACAATTGTTAGGGGTTTCTCTCCTTCAATTTCTTCTATCTCCTGGGTTACATCTTGAAGCGTATCTCTGAGCGCTACAAGATGAAGGGCTTCTGATCTCGATTTATTAAAAGACGCACCCTCGCCCGTTGTCCAATGTTTTAGTACACGATTTACTAACTTTTGCTGTTCAAGATTGGGCTGCACAAGATAAAATTTTTCAATTCCGTACGAAACTGCAGATCTTGCTATATCGTGTACATCTAAATTGGTAAATGCTGTATTAATAATTTTAAGCTGATTATTGTATACGGGATAATGGATTAATGCAATATATGCTTTAAAAGAGGCAGGATCTGTTTCTTTGAGCTCTTTTACCAGGTCTATTTCCTCAGTTTTAAGTATGGCCTTATCGAGCATATCAGGCCTTTTTCTAAAAGTTCTTTTAATGCTTTCTTTTTTTCCACACTCATCAATAACTTTATTCTTTCCTTGAAGGAGAACATCAGTAACCTTTTTCCCTTCAAATTCTTCTGGTCTAGTATACTGTGGGTATTCTAATAGTCCTTCGTTAAACGAATCATTTTCAGGTGATAATTCGTTTCCTAAAACACCGGGAATAAATCTTGAAACGCTTTCTACTATAACCGAGGCTGCATTTTCTCCTCCCGATAGCACATAATCCCCTATAGAGATCTCCTTATCTACATAAATTTCTCTTATTCTCTCATCTACTCCTTCGTACCTCCCG
>DAOVUC010000038.1 GCA_030632765.1 Candidatus Dadabacteria bacterium | reverse complement strand
GGATGTATGAGAGAGCATCCAAAGGAGCTTATAAGCGCTTTCAGAGCGACTCTCGAAGAGCTAGGGGCTTCATCTCTGCTTCTTCATGTTGCGGACGCGAGTGACCCCATGGTAGAGGAGCGCATAGAATCGGTTGAACAAATACTCGAAGCAACAGGTTATGAGTCCATACCCCAGCAAATGGTCTTTAATAAATTGGACAAAGCAACACTTCCCGTCTCTACCAGACTTGGCAAGGTTTATAAGGCCCCCGTTATTTCTGCACGGGATAAAGCTAATCTTGGGGATGTACTTGCCCTCTTGGATAATCTTTTAGATAAGTTAGTAGACCCGAGCCCGTGGGAATCAAAGGTGGAGCTTCAGCTTAATCCCGCATAATTTATAAATAACTGCGTAAGATTCAAATTCGGGCATTTCATAATCTTACTTGGGCATTCCCGTCCTTTATAACTTTTTTACCGTCGCTTTTTCTAGTCACATCAAACCCAATTGGAACTATGGAGTCCTCACTCGCGTTCTCCCAGCCTTGTACTACTAGCTCATCTCCCGGATACACAGGGGCTGAGAAACGCACGCCCAAGGAGAGGAGTTTTGATGGATCACCGCCCAAGTGGGCTTTTATAATTGCCTGCATTGTCATAGACATAGTGCATAGGCCATGAACTATTATTCCGCTTAGACCCGCTTTTTTGGCAACTTCATTATCCAGATGTATCGGGTTCATATCATTCGACGCTTTTGAATATCTGTAGGTTATATCTATAGGTACTCTGATTACTTTTTTAAATAGAGTTGGAGCGGGCTCAAAAACTTTTGGTTCTTCTTTTTTTCTGAGAGGTCTCTGACCGCTACCTGCCCCTCTTATAAACAGACCCCAGTCGGACTCGACCATTTTAGTACCATCGCCATAGGTCGAGAGCACATTTATTTTAATAATTTCCCCGCTCCCCTTGTCCTCTATATCTGTAATTTTTGCCCTGTAAGTGATTTTGTCACCTGGAGCGATTGAGTTATAAAATTTCATATGCTGATCACCATGGACAAGCATCAACATATTGTCCTTAACCTTCTGCTCACTTCCATGAAGATCAGCATCCGACAATAATTTGTATATCAGCGGGAGCTCATAGGTAACGGAAAAACTTGGGGGAGCGATGTTATTGGGCGCGGTATTTTCAAGATAATTCAAATACTCCGCACCAATGGCGGAGGCATAAGCCATTACTTCAAATTTATCAACTGTATGAACCTCCGGACCGAATTCTCGCCCGATGAAATCTCTATTTAATCCCATCTACTTCTCCTGGCTAATATTAATTAACATAGGAATATATTAGCTCATTCGTCCTGGAAAATAAAAAAATCCCGAGTAATCGCTATTGAGTTACCCGGGATTTCATATACAAAACTTGATGCGCACTTATAACAAATAAATTTTGATACCACTATTTAACAATTATTCGTGGCCATGCTTTATAATATGCAGGAGTTTCTCAATTTCTCCTGAACGCAAAGAATCCTCAAGAGATGATAATATCCGAGAGAATTCTTGAGTGGATTTAACCTTCATTCTAAATTCTATATCATTGCCTTCGAAGAACTGATTAACAAGTAGATTTACTTCCTTAGGAAGGTTTAAATTATCAACTTCTTTCCTATATTTCTCCTCTACTTTGCTAAGAGCCGGGTAGCGCATTCTTTTTAGCTGCCCTCTGAGCTCATTTGTCCCCCTCTTTTCCTCTACCGTTGTGTTCTCAGCATTATAGACAACCTCTTCAACCGACTTTAAGTCTCTTAAAGCAATTACTTCGATGTTGTTTATAACCTGCCGTGATTCATTATTATTTAGTTTATACCTTAGCAACACATTTGTTAAAACAGGAAGGCGATTCTCAGGCGTCAATTCACTTAGCATTTGTGCCTGCTCAATTGTAATCTTATCTTCAAAAAACGCCTTTTTTATGGCTTTATCTAGTGAGGCGAGACCTATATACTTATCCAAATGCTTACGTGAGGGAGGAATTTCAAACTGTGGGAGCACATTATTAATAAGCTCCTTATCATTTAGGGAGCATAAGTTCTTAAACATCGTTATGAGCTCTGAGAGCTCCAATTCGGAAATTCCGTATCTGTTATCCTGGTAAATAATTAAGATGCATTCTTCATCCCTTATTTTCCCTGACTCGTAAACGCTGCATAGAGCTTGTGCGTATCCTAATTCCCGACAGGAGAAAAGCCTCTTCCATCCCGTAACAATCTGATACTTGCCCCCCTTTTCTCTAAGTATCGGCGCATTTATTATGCCGATTTTCTTAATCGAATCTTGCAGTGAGGATATAAGGTTTTTATTGCTATTGCCTGTAAAAAAGGTGAGGTCGTTAAAATCGATAAGAGATAAATCTATGTGGACGACTTTCATCTATCTAAAAGAGGGTGACGACACCAAGAGCAGTCCCAAGAACTCCAAGAGGCGCTAAATCATCAAGAGTATCAATACTCTTATCTACCTTTAAGAGAGTGTCCTTGGCGTCTTTATATAAAGAATCATCATTTACGAGCTGGCCAAGAGTGCCCTGGCCCGAGTTTATTTTTTCCAGTATGTCATTCAAATTAGTCGCGGCATCTGTGGCTTCATTGTAAAGCGTATCGTCATTTATGAGTTTACCAATCGTTCCGTCAGAGGTATTTAATTTTTTACTAAGCTCCCCCAGATTGGTAAGCGCAACTTTCGCGTCATTATATAGGGATTCGTCATTTAGAAGTTTCCCAAGGGTACCCTTCCCTTCTTTCATGGATGTAGTGATTTCGTTTACATTTGCAAATGTACTCTCAGCTTCATTGTATAGTGAATCATCTTTAAATAGCTTACCTATTGTCCCCTTACCCTCTTTTACGTCTTCAAGAACTATATCCATATTCTTTACGATGTTTGAGAGCTGTTCTTTGTTGGAGCCAAACACGTCAAGCCCGCTCAAAGCGCCGTCAATAGAGCCTACAGCGGATTCAACCTTTGTTAGTATCTCGTTTATATCCGCGGGGTCCTGACTTGGGAGCACGTCTCCTTTAACAGCTACAGGGCTCTGTGGGGTGCCGAATGTGAGATTTATATAGCTTGTACCAAGAAGGCTTGTAAGCCTGATGCTGGCTATGGAGTCTTTGCGAACACCTATTTCCTTTTTAACATTTATTTGCACCTCTATCTTTCTGTCAGCCACTTTGATCTTTGATACTTTACCTATATCGTAGCCCTCAAGTTTTACAGGATTACCCTCTCTGAGCTCTCCGATGGAATTAAAATAAGCCGTTAGTTTATAATCATTCCTGAAAAACGGGATATCTCCCACGAAATCAAATATTGCTAGCAGTATTAAAAGGCCAACGACAAAGAATATTCCGACTTTAACCTGGGTATTCATGTTTGTTCCTCTCCTTTATTATTCGAACTGAGGTTTAATAAAGTCCATTACAGCTGAATTAGTAGAGCCGCGAATCTGCTGCGGCGTACCTACTTCTAAAATACACCCTTCACTCAATATCGCGATTCTATCAGCCACATAAAACGCAAGGTCTATATCGTGCGTCACAACTATCTGAGTAATCTCAACCTTATGCTTAAGATCGCAAATAAGATCTCCCATTGTTCTTGTCATCATGGGATCAAGCCCGGCGGTTGGTTCATCAAATAGCACTATATCCGGGTTCATTACAAGCGCTCTTGCAGCTGCAACCCTTCTTTTCATGCCACCTGAGATCATCGACGGCATAACATCTTTTTGACCTTGAAGCCCTACGATGTCCAAAGCGCTTGAGACAATTTCTTTTATCCTGGATTCGTCTGTAAATACTTTATGCTCCCTTAGATAAAGTGCTACATTCTCCGCAACGGTAAGAGAATTAAATAGGGCCGAGGACTGGAACACCATCGCCAGCACATGGTTCTTCTTGAAATCAGGATCGTTAATATCCTCACCAGCTACACATATCTGGCCTGAGTCCGGGCATTCAAGCCCTATAATATGGCGCAAAAGCACGCTTTTGCCAGAGCCGCTTTTTCCCAGAATAACAACCGTCTCTCCAGGCTCTATATCAAGCGTGACTCCCCTTAAGACATAGTTATCACCAAATGAACGCTTTATATTATCTATCTTTACGCCCACTGCTGCGCACTTTAAATAGTCGAGCAGGACTCTTCCGGAACCGTTCTCTTGTGCGGAGGATATTGTACCTAGTAAATCATTGTTAGTATGTTGCTCTTGAATTTTTCTTTCCATTTTCTCTTTAATTTTAATCTAAATTGAGGAATAACAAAATCCTTGTTATATAATAATCCGACACCAGTACGAGCACAAAGGACATCACAACCGCTTTAGTAACCGAGCTTCCTATCTCCCTCGGGCCGCCCTTTGTTTTAAGCCCAACGTAGCAGGAAACAATAGAGATTATAACACCAAAGAACATTGCTTTAATTAGCCCGTTCATCACAGCCGTGAAATCCACTAGCTCGGCGAGATTTCTATAATAAACATCAAAAGATAGATGCACCTCAGGATTGACAACAGATACTACCGCACCCCCAAACCAGCCTATTACGTCCATATATATAACAAGGACAGGGAGCGCTATAACTGTGGCGATAAACCTAGGCATCACAAGGTAGCGGACCGGATTAATATCCATTGTCTTAAGAGCGTCTATTTCCTCATACACACTCATGGACGCAAGCTCTGCCGTCATAGCCGACCCCACTCTTCCGGCAATTAGAATAGACGCCATAATAGGGCCTATTTCCTTTACGAGAGAGAGCCCCACAAGACCGCCTACGTTTTCCTCCAGACCAAACTGTGCCAGGGTCGGGCCTGCCTGAAGAGCAAGCACCCCTCCTGAGAATAGAGCGATCAGAGCCCCTACGGGAAGAGTCTGGTTTCCAATTATATAGAGCTGCGCAAAAACTTTCTCACTATTGCTAAAAGAGGCTTTACACCAATAGAGCGTCTCCACTAATAGCCCCAACAACCCGCCTGTAATTCTAAAAAAAACCATCACACTATTCAAAGATTAACTCCCCATTAAGTAAGAGATTAGACCCATCACGAAATATTAACAGGAATAAAAAGAAATTTTAGTGTTTTTTTATTATTTTCTTTATCTTTACTATAGCCGAATAATCCACCCAGTATATAAAACTTGTCACGCTTGTCAGTATTCTCATAAGAGAGCACTGGAATAATAGGCCTTAGTTCTACCTTCACACCCTTTTTAGTACTCTCGGTCCTAAACGTATTCCAGAGAAAAGAGGACGTATGATTTCCTTCCTCATCCCTGTTCCATCTAAATATAGTCCAGAGCGGCGCCCAGTTTCTCTCCCTCGGAGCGTTGTCTTGCAGGAATGTTTCAAGCGGTGATATAAAATGAAAATAGGCTTTACCATCTGGTGTTCTTCTGTAAGTAAAGAATGGCCAGAGGTTAATGGCTCTCGAGTCTCTGCCCCCCTCAACCCTGGGTATATTTTGGACATCTTTATATAAGAAGAAAACAATTGCTCTCCTTTTAATTTCATAATCATCTAGCGTATGGCTCCTCCAACTGTAAAGCGGCCAAAGCACATAACCTGATTCAAAATCTTCTTCTCTTTTAACTGAGAATAGTGGAAAAATTCTATTAGTAGTCACATCCCCTCTCGAGAAGGTGACAAAGGGCCAGGGCGTATCCCATCTCTTAAAATTCCTGTTTGTATTTTCAATATAAGTAAAGAAAGGCCATGCATAAGTCCTTTGTTTTCTGCCCGGCATATCCATACCGTAATAAAAGGGCAGTATTGCGAGCGAGCTAATTTTTGCGCCGTAAAACTCTTTCTCCCTTTTCATATACAAAGGCCATAAGGCAAACCTGTCATTAAGCGCGTCACCCGCTGTTTTTTGTCCATAAATCGGCCAAAGTCTGCCCCCTGAAACACCGTTTCCGGAATAATGCCCTATAAACGGCCAGAGCAAATTTGTATTGGTAACTCCGTAGTTTTTTGTTTGCAGAAATAATGGAAACAGGAAAAATTTGATATTATCTTTTCCGTATTTGCTTTTCATGTTTCCGTATATTGGGAATACAGCAAAAAAGCTTCTGTCCGGATCTTCGGCATGTCTGGCAAAGATAAAAGGGAATAGCGTATACTCGCGTTCTCTAAAACCGCTTTCTCTGAGATCTGACTTATAATAGAGTATATACATCAAGGCCTGAAATTTGGTATCTCCCTCAAACGTTCGGTAGGTCGATAACGGATACAGGAAATCAAAAGACGTTCTATCTTTATCCTCATTTTTGTAATTATAGAAAATCGGCCGCAATCCATACTCAGTTTCATGCGCTTCTTTTTTATAGGATACAAACGGTCCGAGCGCGTCTATTTTTTTCTCGCCGGTCTCCTCATCTTTTTCCATATAAAATAGCGGTCCAAGATTGATTGTTTCTATTCCCGAAGCGCTAAATAAGGGGGAGAATATCAACAATAGTAAGAACGGAGCTGAAATGAGTGCTTTGGGAAACTTCATTTCATTAAATTTAACTTAAATAGTTGTAATATCTATGAAAAATTTTAATTTTAGGAAATAAAGTCTAGACATACATACGGGGAACGCGTTTTCCAATATTGGAGAGCAGCTCATAAGATATGGTGCCAGCGATTTGAGCAAGGTCAATTACAGATATAAGGTCATCTCCGAAAAGAACGACCTCATCACCAACATTGATATTCTGTATGTTTGAGACGTCGGCCATAATAAAATCCATACACACGTCTCCTACTACAGGCGCGAGCGCTCCTTTTATAGACACAAAACCCTTACTAGACAACATGCGGGTATAACCGTCGGCGTAACCTACAGGTATAGTGGCGATAATCGAGGGTTGTTTGGTCACGAATTTGCCACCGTAACTGACAGGTGTTCCCATGGGTACCTGGCTTAACTGTATTATGCGTGACTTGAATTTCATTACAGGCTTGAGATCAAGGCCTAAGTAATTGCCGGACCCATAGAGCACGATTCCCGGTCTGACCAAGTTATAGTGGCTTTGTGGATATTTTTGGATCGCGGCAGAGTTTGCGGCATGTATGTATGACGGATTAAATCCTTTACTCTTTATGAGCTCGACAAGATCGTTCAAGGCATTGATTTGATTATAGGTATTTTCGTCTGAGTCCGTAAAGGCTGTTGCCAGATGTGTAACCACACCCTCCATCACAATATTTTCAAATCCGGAGAGTTCATCGATGAACCGCGCGCTATCTTCAGGCCTCACTCCGAGCCTTGTCATTCCCGTGTCGAATTTTAAGTGATACGAGGTCTTCTTCTGAGCTTTTGCGGACTCGGATTCCAGCGAGTGGGCAACATCAATTGAAAACAGAAAAGGTGTGAGATCATATTCAACGACCATAGGAGATTCTTCAGGTCTTATGCCTCCAAGAAGAAGAATCGGGACCTCAATGCCATAATCCCTAAGCTCCATTGCTTCTTCAACGATAGCTACCCCTAGCATGTCCGTGCCGGCCTCAACGAGCGCCCGGCTCACCTCGACGGCGCCGTGGCCGTACGCGTCCGCTTTAACTACTGAAAGGACAGAGACATCCGGGCCTACAAGCTCTTTTGTAAGCATAAAATTATGTTTTACAGCATCTAAGTCTATCTCTGCCCAGGTTGGTCTCATCAGGAATATTTATATAACCTTATAATAGAGTTAGGGTCAATCCATTTGATCTTCATTGTAAGATATAACACCTAAAATAAAAATACTAGACATAAAAGCTAAATCTCCTTATCTTGATATATTCTGTATAATAATTGCTTAACTTGTGAGTTCAAATATGACAAAATTTAATTTAACAGAACACAACGCCAGGGCGTGGGACGAGGAATCCATTGAAGAAAGCCGGTGGTGTACGCCCGTTCCGAGCGAGGTTGTTGAAAAAGCTCGAAATGGAGAAATAGAGCTTAAGCTTACTCCCAATAAATTCGTTCCATCTTCATGGGTTGAAGATATCAAGGGGAAGGACGTGCTCTGCGTGGGCTCGGCAGGCGGACAGCAGGCCCCAATCCTGGCAGCAGCCGGGGCTAACGTCATAAGCTACGACATATCACAGGAGCAGTTAAACAAAGACCTTTTTGTCGCAAACCGGGACAAGCTCAAACTTCAGACAATTAGGGGAGATATGTCAGATTTATCTGCGTTTGAAGATGAGAGTTGTGATCTTATAGTAAACGCCGTTTCCGACATATTCGTGCGTGATATAAAGAAAGTCTGGCGCGAATTCTATAGAGTACTAAAGCCCGGCGGTGAGTTATTTGCCGGGGTCATCAACCCGTCATTTTTTCTTTTCGATCATGCAGTGGGGGCGGCTTCAGGGACGCTTACAGCAAAATATAGACTCCCCTATTCGGACTTCAGCTCTATCAGCGAGAAGAAAAGAAAGAAGATGATAGACGTCGGAGTACCTCTGGTGTTCGGGCATAGTCTGGAGACCTTAATTGGCGGTCAGACAGCCGCAGGTTTTGTGATCATCGATCTATATGAAGACTGGTGGTCGGACGATGAAACTCTGCTTAACAAGTTCTCACCCACTACTTTTGTTACAAGAGCGGAAAAAATATAGCGTTTTTACGCCATATCACATACAAGTCTCGCGTCTTCCTCAATACTGGTGAGCTCGCTTACCTCAATCGAGGTGCAATCCGGAACACCGTCGCACTCTTCTCGCGATGTCGTTATAGAATCGTTTGAAGAAACATTGTTACTGCCTGATACAACTATCAGTGTTATAAAGAAAGGAATTAATAAAAGTTTAACTTGCCTCATAATACCCTCCATGCCATCATATATTAAGTATACAATCGAAATAAAGTAAAAATCAAAATCTATTTTATAACTTATACTCTTAAACAACGCCATTGAGGTTTTTGGCTTATTAAAACTTTATCAAATCTTATGCCTACTCTGAGCCGGAACTGCTATTGTTTTGAACCTTTGTATCTAAGAATAGGCCGCCTGCTTTGAAGTTGGTAGCTGGCTTTCCCTTAACCAGCTCCGCATCAAACATTATAGCAGTGCCCTTTACTTCGGGATTTGAGAGAATAAAGACACTGTTATTTTCCACTTCGTCTTTGATTATCGACAATGTCGAATTTGGAGGGATGGAGTTAAAATTCTGCTCGCCTGCTCCCCATATGGATACGAATTTTTTTATACCCATATGACCCGACTCAACCTGAGGCTTATCTGAGAAATAGATCACATTACTTTGACCGTTCCCGTTAAGTGTCAATTTCCCATCAGCATATGTACCGTTATCAAAGTTTATTACAAATAGATAATTGGGTTTGGCAGCTTCAGTTTTAGCACTTGTACTCCCCTCCTGTGCTATAGAATTCCCAAAAAATGAAAATGATAGAGCGAGCAACATTACTACTGCTAATAATTTCTTCATGACTTCCCTCCTGATGAGTTATACAACGTACAGAACAATCTAACATATATTTTGTTGTGCATTAAACAAACTTAATCGATGGACATTGGAGCACATTTATAGTAATTTAGATTTTTATGAAATACGGTGTTTACGGCGCAGGCAGAGCGGGCAGGGTTCATGCCAAGATAGTACAGGATTTAGGGCATGAAATAGTGTGTATAGGGGACAGACGCGAGGGAGCATCAGTGAAAATAATGGAGATGCTTTCACTCGAATGCGATATTCATTCCACCCCAGAGCAGATGGTGTCTGCTCACCCTGAAATGGAGGCAGCAATCGTAGCCTCACCCACCCGGGACCACGCCCGTGACGCCCTTGTCTTCATTAAAGCCCAAACCCCGGTCTATCTGGAGAAGCCGCTGACGGACGACCTCGCCGAGTCCTTTGAGTTCATAGCAGAAATTGGAAAAGAGGACAATGTTCTCCAAATCGGCCTTCAAAGACGCTTTGACGAGGCGCTATGTTACG
>DAOVUC010000109.1 GCA_030632765.1 Candidatus Dadabacteria bacterium | reverse complement strand
GAACTGCTGAAAAACCATACCGAGGACGCTTGGCCATCCCTCCCGGCTTTACTCAGATAAACTACCAAACCTGATATGTTAAGGCAATAAGTACTGAGGTACACATCTGTGAAACTTTATTAAATAATGTAGACTTCTCCCCGTGCAAAAAGATTTTTTCTCTGAAAGTGTTAAGTCAACAATAAAAAGTGTTATTAAAGATGCGTCGGGAAACGAGGTGTTTTTTGTCGGTACTTTTTCTGGGCGATATGTAATTGAAGAGGTGAAGGTTGTTGCGAGGGGGAATGATTACTCGGTCCCAGCGGTTATAGAGTCGGCAAAACCCGGAGATGTTGTTATTCATAATCATCCTTCGGGCACGTTGACACCTTCTGAGCAGGATATACAGATAGCCTCGGTTTTTGGTAACCAGGGAGTTGGTTTTTTAATCATCGACAATAACGCGTCTCAGATATATGTGGTTGTTGAGCCCTTCTTTGAAAGGGAGATTGAGCCGCTCGATATTGAGGAGACCAAGAAAGCACTTCTTCCTGAGGGCAAAGTGGCAGAAGTTATGGGCGATAAGTATGAGCTTAGGGATGAACAGCTCCGAATGCTACAATCCGTTACTTCATCTTTTAATGATAATTTAATCTCGCTAATCGAGGCTGGAACGGGAACCGGAAAAACGTTTTCCTATTTAATCCCCGCCGTTGCCTGGGCCTTAAAGAATGAGGAGCGCATTGTTATATCAACCAACACTATTAATCTTCAGGAGCAGTTAATCGATAAAGATATCCCACTTCTCTATGATGCTTTTGAAGATGACTTTAATTATTCCCTGGTTAAAGGCATGAGGAATTATCTCTGTCTTTTGAGAACAGAAACAATACAGGATGGTCTCTTTGAGATGGCGGACGACGATGAAGTCGACCCAATTAATGACATATTAGACTGGGCTAAAGTTACTGAAGACGGCTCCCTTTCTGATCTTAGTTTTACCCCTCCGGGCAGTGTCTGGGATAAGGTTTCTGCCGAGAGTGACAGTTGTCTTAGAGCCAGGTGCCCTTATTACTCAAGGTGCTTTTTTTATAAATCAAGAAGGGAAGTTGCTTCTTCTCAACTATTGATCGTGAATCACCACCTTCTTTTCTCCGATCTTGCTATCAAGAGTGCGTCAGAGAGCAGTGACGCCGGGATTTTGCCGCCGTTTAAAAGAGTAATTTTTGATGAGGCTCATCATTTAAATGACACGGCCACTTCACACTTTGGCATGAGGGCTACGAAGTTCGGAATTATAAGAGTATTGAGAAGGCTTAAGCGTAAGAGTAAAGGGGGGCCGGGGAAGGGACTCATATATTATACGGCGTCTCTCGCAACTAAGCTTGTCAAAATGTACAGGAAAGGGATTGTGAACGACCTGTTAAGAAAAGTAGAAGATCTGCTGTCTAACAAGGTTGATACAGTTGAGCGGTACACAAATGATTCTTTCGATGCGCTTTATAACTTTTGTCTTCCCATAACTCAGGAAAAAGAGAGCGGCAAGGAAGAAATCAATCTCCGTATTACAGAAGAAATTACAGGCAGGGAAGGCTGGGATAATATCGATAAAAAATTCTCTATATTGAGAATCAGGCTTAAGGAACTCCATGAGGAGATTAAAGCAATAACGGATATCCTTATCGACTACGAAGTAGAGAGTGATATTGCAAAGCTGATAGTCGAGTTTAAAGGGGTTGGGAATAAGCTTGATTATTACTCTGATGTTATTAGTACGTTCCTAAGCACCGAGGACGATGGCTTTGTAAGATGGGTAGAAGGTAGGATGGGGCGAGGAGGGATACTCTCAGGTTTAGGTCTGTCTCCACTTGATATTTCTCCAACTCTTAAGGAAAGACTCTACTCAAAGTGTGATACCGTGGTAATGACCTCAGCTACAATGGCAGTTAATAAGAGTTTTCAGTTTCTAAAGACAGGCCTTGGGCTTGAAGATGAACAAAGGGTCGATGAGCATATACTTCCCTCCTCTTTTAATTATGAGGAACAACTTCTCTTGACCATACCCAACGACATTCCCGAGCCCGGTAATGTGGGCTACGCTGATGCAATCTCAGATTTAATTACAAAAGCTGTAAAAGCTTCAAGAGGGAATGCACTTATACTATTTACATCATATGCTTTACTTGAAACTGTTTATAAGAATATCTACGGAGAGTTGGAAAACGATGGAATACTTGCCCTAAAACAGGGAGCATTTCCCAGGGGTCGCTTGCTTGATAAATTTAGAATTGAAGATAACTCAGTTCTCTTTGCAACCGACAGTTTCTGGGAGGGGGTTGATGTCCCGGGGGATGCTTTAAAATTGGTAATTATTGCTAGGCTTCCCTTCAGGGTTCCTACCGAGCCTATTATAGAGGCTAGGGTCGAGTACCTAGAAAGCCAAGGTCTTAATTCATTTATGGATTATAGCCTCCCTGTTGCAGTTCTAAAGTTTAAGCAGGGATTTGGCAGACTTATTAGGACAAAGACCGATAAGGGAGCCGTACTTGTTTTGGATAAAAGAGTGATAAGTAAATTTTACGGTAAGTTTTTCCTAAATTCTCTTCCCGATTGCACACGGTTAGTAGATAGTTCAGATAATATAATCAGCAATCTGAAATACTTTTTCGGATGAGTTTATGAGTTTAGCTTCTTTGCTATTTTCCTTACTAACAACCTGGGTGTAAACCTATTTAAAAATGGTACGATCTGCTGTTTAAATCCAGGAATGACGATTGTTTTTCCTCTCCTAAACCCTTCGTATCCGGCTTTCACTACGGGGGCCATTTCCATTAAACTTATTTTGAATAACAGCGAGTCTTCGAGATCAGACTTTTCTCCAAACTCGGTTTTAACAGGCCCCGGGGCCAGGCAGGAGATTTTGATATTCGGGTTTGAAATCTCCTCTGCAAGAGCCTCTGTAAATGAAAGCACATAAGCTTTGGTAGCGAAGTAGACAGCGAGATTGGGCCCGGGCTGAAAACCCGCCAGAGAACCTACATTTAATATACCGCCGTGCCCTCTTTCTACTATTCCAGGCAAAAATAGGCTTGTAAGGTGCGTTAGAGCGGCTGCGTTGACTTGTACCATATCCATTTGCAGATCGGTGTCGAGTTCTGCGATGCTGCCTTTGTTACCAAAACCCGCGTTATTTACGAGGACATCAATCTGTATTTTTTCTTTATTAAGGTGAGTAAAAATTTCTTTAGGTGCACTCTTTTTTGAAAGATCTTTTGGGAGAACGTGTACTTCAATCCCGTGTTCGGATTTAAGTTCTTGAGCGAGCTCGTTAAGCCTGTCTTCCCTACGGGCAACGAGTACAAGCTCCGAGCCGTCAGCCGCAAAAAGCTTTGCCAGTCCCATTCCTATTCCTGATGATGCGCCTGTAATTAATGCTGTTTCTTTAGCCATTTGTCTTTATCCTCATTTACAATTATTTACTTATTGTTTTACACCCAAGCCCTTTTGATGTCAATTAACATTGAAAGACGACTACTGTATATTTCTCAAATAATCAGTCCCCCCAAGATTCCCTATCTGCTCGATAATCCATTTTTCTTTTCTCAGAATGTGTTCTGAAGGGTTTTTGGGAGACATAAATTTTGGGTCGGGAAGTATGGATGCGATAAGAGAAGAATCTACTATATCTAGGTTTTTAGCGGACCTTCCAAAATAAACTTCTCCCGCCTCATCTACTCCATATATCCCACTTCCTGTCTCTATAACATTCAAATACACCTCAAGTATTCTCTTTTTCCCCCATATTTTCTCAATTAGCACAGTAAAATATGCCTCTACACCCTTTCTAATCCATGACCGTGATGGCCATAAGAAAACATTTTTTGCCGTTTGCTGCGATATGGTACTTGCTCCCCTTAAACGATCACCATCTAACTTTTCGCCGATTGCCTTCTCTATTGACCCAAGATCAAAACCGTTATGAAACGGGAATTTTTGGTCTTCTGAGGCGATTACGGCCATTTTCATATAATTTGAAATTTCATCATAATTTTTCCAGTCTTTTTTGATTAATCTCTGCCCGCTCTCTTTATCAAAAAAACGTATTAGCATCAGTGGTGTAATAGGCGGATTTACGAATTTATAAAGCGCTACCCAAGCGGTTGTTACAATTAGAATAATAAGTAAAATCTTTAGTATAAAAAATGAGGTTTTGCGGAGTATTCTTTTCATAGTTTTTTGGGTTATGACTTATTTATATTTTATCCTTATTCCGGGGCTTTGATACATAATCTAATAATATCATCCTTACAAGAATATTTGAAACGGCTCAAAAAATTGACTCTTGGCATCCTCTCATATAAGCTTAATGCTCAATATTTATAGATATTTAGGAGGGTTGTACCTAGATGACAACACCGTCTCAGATTATACCTATTAACATCGAAGATGAAATGAAGGAGTCTTATCTTTCCTATTCGATGAGTGTTATTGTTGGCCGAGCTCTGCCGGATGTTAGAGACGGGCTTAAACCGGTACATAGACGAATTCTCTTTGGTATGGATGAGGTCGGTAACCAGTGGAACAGACCATATAAAAAGTCAGCCAGAATCGTGGGTGATGTGATGGGTAAATATCATCCCCATGGAGATGCGGCGATTTACGATACACTCGTCAGAATGGCTCAGGATTTCTCAATGCGCTACACGCTTGTAGATGGTCAGGGGAACTTTGGATCGGTTGACGGTGATCCTCCCGCCGCTATGAGATACACCGAAGTCAGGCTTGATAGAATTGCGGCTGAGATGCTTGACGATCTTGAGAAAGAGACAGTTGACTTCTTGCCGAATTATGACGGCAGCGAGCATGAGCCTCTTGTTCTTCCTTCAAAAATTCCAAATCTTCTACTAAATGGATCCTCTGGGATTGCCGTAGGAATGTCGACAAATATTCCTCCTCATAACTTAACTGAATTAATAAACGCGGTTGTAGCCCAAGCTAAAAATCCTTTAATTACACTTGATGAATTAATGACACATCTGCCGGGCCCGGATTTTCCAACAGGCGGTTTTATCACCGGCAAAAACCCGATAAGAGAGGCCTATGAGACAGGGCGTGGAATTATAAAGCTCAGAGCAAAGGCTAAAATTGAGAAGCAGAAAAAGGGCGACAGAGAAGTAATTATAGTCAACGAGATACCTTATCAGGTTAATAAATCCAGGCTTATCGAACGGATGGCGGATCTTGTAAAGGAAGACAAGATAAAGGGTATATCGGATATAAGGGATGAGTCCGATAGAGACGGCATCAGAGTCGTTATTGATATCAAACGTGGAGAGATTGCGGAGGTTGTTTTAAACCAACTCTACAAACATACCCCGATGGACACTTCTTTTGGCATCATCATGCTTGCGCTTGTAAGGAACCAGCCGCGAGTGATGCCGCTTAAAGAAATTATTAATCATTTTTTAGAACATAGAAAAGAAGTCGTAACAAGACGTACCCAGTTTGAATTGACGAAAGCTGAGGCAAGGCTCCATATATTAGAAGGTCTTAAAATAGCCCTTGATCATTTAGATGAAGTTATTGCCTTGATTCGCAAGTCCAGTAGCCCGCAGGTAGCAAAAGACGGGCTTATGCAAAAGCTTGGTCTAAGCGATATTCAGGGGCAAGCTATTTTGGACATGCGTCTTCAGAGACTCACCGCGCTTGAAAGAGATAAGATGCTCGATGAAAGAAAAGATCTTATCGCAACAGTGAAAGGGTTAAAAGAGGTACTGGATAAAGATAATTTAATACTTGAGATATTTATTGATGAGCTTGCCGAAATAAAAGACCGCTATGGAGATGAGAGAAAAGAAAGTATTGCAACAGTAAAGAGGTTAAACGAGGTACTGGATAAAGAGAATCTTATACTTGGGATAGTTACTGATGAGCTTAAAGAAATAAAAGACCGCTATGGAGATGTGAGAAAAACGGAAATTTTGGATAGCTCTGAGGAAATCTCAATTGAGGATCTCATTGCCGATGAGGACATGGTAGTCACAATAACCCACG
>DAOVUC010000006.1 GCA_030632765.1 Candidatus Dadabacteria bacterium | reverse complement strand
TGCAAAGGCAAGAACTGCAAAGGCAAGAACTGCAAAGGCAAGAACTGCAAAGGCAAGAACTGCAAAGGCAAGAACTGCAAAGGCAAAAGCTAGCACTACTAAAACAAAAACAACCACAAAAAAAACAAAATAAGGATAATACGGAATGAGCAATGAAAAGGTTCTAGAATGCCTAACATTCGATGATGTTCTTTTAGTACCTGCGTATTCCGATGTTTTGCCCAATGAAGTTGATATTTCCACACAGTTAACACCCAAGATAAAACTTAATATCCCTATCATCAGTGCCGCTATGGATACCGTAACGGAATCCAAAACTGCAATCGCGCTTGCTCAGGAAGGCGGGTTTGGGGTTATTCACAGGAATCTGGATATTGCAGAGCAGACAGCGGAAGTGAAGAAAGTAAAGAAGTATGAAAGTGGAATGATAGTTAACCCACTTACTGTTCGCCCCAATCACACTGTTAAAGAAGCTCTGGACATAATGCTAAGCCAGAACATTACGGGTCTCCCAGTTACAAAGGAAGATGAAACTCTACTTGGTATTGTAACTTTCAGAGATTTAAGATTTGAAAAGAACCTAGATTTCAAAGTAAAACAAATTATGACCCCCAAAAAGAAGTTAGTAACTGTAAGGGATGGGACAAACCTGGAGGAAGCAAAAGAACTACTCCATAAGTTTAGAATAGAAAAACTTCCTGTAGTAAACGAAGAATTTAGGCTCCGTGGCCTGATTACAATGAAAGATATTGAGAAAATTGAGAAGTACCCTACTGCATGTAAGGACAGCCTGGGAAGACTCAGATGCGGGGCGGCTGTAGGAGTGGGTCCGGACAGGGAGGAAAGAATTGAATCCCTTCTGAAAGTAGGCTGCGATGTAATTGTAATTGATACCGCGCATGGTCATTCAAAAAAAGTCATAGATACTGTGGCCTCGACAAAATCCAACTTTCCTGGAGTTGAAATAATTGCTGGGAATATAGGAACAGGAGAAGGTGCTGAGGCTGTGATAAAAGCAGGCGCTGATGCTGTTAAAGTTGGAGTTGGTCCGGGATCAATATGCACCACAAGAATTATTGCAGGTATCGGAGTTCCTCAAATATCCGCAATACAGGATGTTACCAAAATAGCGATTAAACATGATAAACCTGTAATTGCCGATGGTGGCATAAAATTCTCAGGAGACGTTGCTAAAGCAATAGCGGCCGGAGCAAATTCTGTTATGATCGGGAACCTATTCGCCGGAACAGAAGAGGCGCCAGGGGAAGTAATACTTTTTCAGGGCAGAACCTACAAAGTTTACAGGGGCATGGGATCAATAGAGGCAATGAAGAAGGGGAGCAGAGACAGATACGCACAAAACATAGGCGATGAAATGATAGATGCCAAATTAGTCCCCGAAGGGATCGAAGGAAGAATACCATTTAGAGGACCTATTGGCGGCATGATATATCAGCTTATTGGTGGCCTCAGAGCAGGTATGGGGTACACAGGATGTGAAACGATTAACGAATTACACACCAAGTCTAAGTTCATTAAAATTACAAATGCCGGGCTTAGAGAAGGCCATGTACATGATGTGATTATAACTAAAGAAGCTCCAAATTACAGAATTGAATGACCAACAGCATTCCTTACATTTAACTGCGCTCATTTTTACTATAACTTTTTACAACTAAACATAGAATATGCATGATAAAATATTAGTCCTTGATTTCGGCTCTCAGTACACACAACTTATCGCCAGGAGAATTCGCGAGCTTGGTGTTTACTCCGAGATAAAGCCCTTTAATACTTCACTCAACGATATCAAAGAAGCTCCTCCTAAAGCAATTATTTTCTCAGGCGGCCCGGCGAGTGTATGGGATGAGGATTCCCCTTCTATAAATCCGGAAATATTACACTTGAACATTCCGATATTAGGCATTTGTTACGGAATGCAAATCACGGTTCATATACTTGGAGGAAAGATCGAACATTCAGACAGGCGTGAATTCGGACCCTCCAAACTGAAAATAATCGACAGTTCTGACCTGCTGGCCGGGATACCGGATAATAGTGATGTATGGATGTCACACGGGGATCGTGTTCTAGAGCTCCCCGAGGGATTTATATCTATAGCCGAAAGTGATAACTCACCTGTGGCTGCAGTTAAAAATGAGAGCCTTAAAATGTACTGCACCCAGTTCCATCCAGAGGTGATTCACAGCAGATTTGGAAAGGAAATATTGTCCAATTTTGTATTTAATATTGCTGGATGCAAAAACACCTGGACCTCTAAATCGTTCGCCGAGACTTCAATAAAGGAGATAAGAGCCAAAGTAGGTTCCTCAAAAGTAATATGCGGGCTGTCAGGCGGCGTGGATTCAGCGGTTGCCGCGGTAATTATTCAACATGCGATTATGGAAAACCTGTACTGTATATTTGTTGATACAGGACTTCTTAGATTTAACGAGGCACGTGAGGTTGTTGAGTCTTTTAAAAATATGGGGCTTAATCTGATCCATATTGATGCCAAGGACCGCTTCTTTAAAAAGCTGAGCGGTGTATCTGATCCGGAAAGAAAGAGGAAAATAATTGGGGAAGAGTTTATAAATGTCTTTGACGAGGAAGCCTCAAAAATAAAAGGCGCTGAGTTTCTTGCGCAAGGAACTCTATATCCCGATGTTATAGAAAGCGTGAGCGTTAAAGGTCCTTCGGCTACAATTAAATCTCATCATAATGTAGGCGGACTTCCGGAGAAGATGAACCTCAAATTGGTTGAACCACTAAGGGAGCTTTTTAAAGACGAAGTAAGATCAGTTGGTCATGAGCTTGGCATTCCAAAAAACATACTAAACCGTCACCCCTTCCCGGGCCCGGGGCTCGCGATAAGAATTATGGGTGAAATAGGGCAAGACAGGGTTGAAAGACTAAGGCTCGCCGATCATATTTTTATAGATGAAATTAAAAAAGCCGGCATATATGATGAAATTTGGCAAGCTTTTTGTGTATATCTCCCGGTAAAGACGGTAGGCGTAATGGGCGATGAAAGAACTTATGAGGATGTGATTGCACTTAGAGCAGTTACGAGTTTAGATGGAATGACGGCAAATTGGTCCCGTATTCCATACGATGTTCTAGAGAAAACTTCTGTAAGAATAATAAACGAAGTAAGAGGAATTAACCGAGTTGTTTATGATATATCAACAAAACCACCAAGCACTATAGAATGGGAATAACTTTCCAAACCAATTCTAAGAATCATTTCGCGGGTTTTTTAAATATTCCGAACTCTCCTACTATAGACACAAGCTCCCAAGACTCTTTCCCTAGTTCATTTAAAGTTTTCTCTATCCCTTGACCCATTGTTGTCCTTCTCGTGCTCGCAGCATCTTTTGACACTGCAATGTCGTGATCATTACTACTTTGGAATAACGTATCTACAGACATAACTTTATAATCCCATTTCATGAAGACTCTTCCTCTTCAACTTGATCATCAAGCTCTATTTCAGGATTGATCTCATCTTCTTCTATGACAAGGATTTCTCCCTTATCCTCTACATCGGAAAGATTGTCTAGATGTTTCTCATAATCCTTCTTAGAAAGCGAACCATCTTTGATATTTCTTTCAGCTATTCTTACATCATATAACAATTCATCTTTTTTATTCATTATAAAACCTCCGGGAGGACTAAGGATACCCAATGAACTTAGTTACGCAATTTAGCATCTACTCACTTTTAGTATATACGCGATTTACTTTCTCGGTTTCACTTTAATCACTATTCATTCTATTTCAATATCTTTGGTGTCTATGATCTTGAATTGTGATTAAACCAATCCCAGGTATTTTTAATACCCTGAGCTAGCTTGACGCTCGGCGTCCAACCCAAGATCTTTTCGGCATATTTCACATCAAGACTTATACTCTGCACTTCTCCAGGTCTCACATCCCCATACTCAACTTGAAAATCAGTTCCAGATGATTTTTTAAGCTCGGCAATCAAATCGTTAACAGAAGTTTCAACCTCCGTCCCAATATTGTAACTACCAACCGGCGCACTGAGTCCTCGCAGATTGGCTTTTGCCACATCCTCTACATAGACATAATCTCTTGTCTGAGTGCCGTCTCCAAAAATAGTACATGACTTCCCCGCAATAATACGATTACAGAATATTGAGACAACCCCTGCCTCACCGTGAGGATTTTGGCGGGGACCGTAGACATTCGCATATCTCAAAGCGACATATTCAAAACCGTGTACGTAATTATAGTAGCCAAGGTACTTTTCAACCGCGTATTTAGATGTTCCGTAGGGGGAGATAGGATATGGCTCTGTCTTCTCATCGGCAGGTATGTTTTCTGGTTCCCCGTATATGGCGCCACCGGTAGAGGCAAAAACAAACTTCTTTACATCGTGCCTTAAAGATGACTCTATAAGATGTAAAGTACCTATAATATTAATTTCAGCATCGTGCATGGGGTTGTGGACCGATTTTCTTACATCTATCTGAGCTGCATGATGGTCTATAGCATCAGGCTTAAAATCTGAAATGATTTTTTCGACCTTGTCTGAATCTCTAATATCACATTTTATAAATTCAGCGCCGTCGGGGAGATTTTCTTTTCTGCCGGTAGACAGATCATCAATAATGACAACCTCATGCCCTTCTCCAAGAAAAGCATCCGCTACCCAAGAACCAATAAATCCCGCTCCACCTGTTACGAGTATTTTCATGTATTTATTCTCCACAAATTATCGAACTCTAAAGAAGTGCAATTTGTCATCGCTATAGAATGTAAAGCTAATATTCACTACTAATGAATTTATTGTCAATCCTAGGGTGCAAGGCTCTCAATAGTTTCCCTTACCAATTCTCGAGAGGCTTTCGGAGGGAAAAGAATTATGGGCAAATCGGCGCCGTTATCAATATATTCAGCAATCTTTGATCGTCCGCCCTCAGCACTACCGCAGATCGACAAAGAATCCACCATCTCATCAGTAACACTCTCTATCGCTCCACTCTTATCCCCTTTGCTCCATCTATCTACTATCATGTCAGCCTCTGCCTGAAATCCATAGCGAACCATAGCACTGTGATAAAAAGTACCCATACCTCCCACATAATATGCAATGTATTCCTTTATTATACTCTTTGCCAGATTCTCATCTGAAGAAACCGCAGCTGGTATATAGGGACTTACCTCAATTTGCCCGGCGTTCCTCCCTACATTTTCGGCCCCTGATAATAGCTCCTTCTTCCCATTCTGAAGATGCCCCGGGGGAAGTAGAAACGGTATCCACCCATCTGAAATTTCTCCTGTAAGTTTTATATTTTTAGAACCCATTGCAGCTATGAAAATTGGGATGTTTTTTTTGATCGGTTTAAATTGGAGACGGAAGTTCTTCAAGTTGAAAATCTCTCCTTCATAATTAACCCTTTCGCTATTTAAAATCATGCGTATGATTTCCACATATTCCCTAGTTCTCTGAAGTGACTTTTCATAAGGCATCCCATGCCAATTCTCAATCACTACGGGTCCGCTCGTTCCTAAACCGAGAATCATACGACCATCTGATATTTCATCTAAAGTGGCAACACTCTGGGCAATTATGGCCGGGGTACGGCTATATACGGAGATTATTCCTGTGGCGAGTTTGATTCTCTTGGTGTGAGAGGCGAGAAGCCCCAGGATCGAGAAAGCATCGCGACCCCACATCTCGGGAACCCAAATTGAGTCGTATCCGAGATCCTCGGCAAGACGGGCAATTTCTATAAATTCTTGTTTTGTTATGTTGTTCCAATAAGGGGTAACTAAACCGATTTTTGTCATTTCATATCTCCTATATACTACCAGATACAGATTAAAGATTAGACCTTACAAGAACCACCAAGATAGGGCATATTATAATATTGTTGTTGTTAAGCACAAGGATTATGCAATATTGGAGGTATGACAAATGGATAAACTAAAGAACGCAGCAGAAATTGCAGTTAATGATTGTATGGCAGTAAAAAAGGGAGAGAGAGTTCTCATAATAACTGATGAGCCGGCAAGAAAAATAGGTTATGCTCTTTGGCAAGCAGCTAAAGACTTGGGGGCAGAGGCGATACTTACTGAAATAATAACGCCTAAATCAAACGGAGAAGAGCCACCGGAGCCAGTTGCGGAACTTATGAAATTAGTAGATGTAATTCTTATACCAACATCAAAATCCTTAAGCCACACAGACTCAAGAAGAGCCGCTAGCAAAGCGGGCGTTCGTATCGCAACCCTTCCAGGGATCACTGAGGATATGATGATAAGAACATTAAACGCCGACTACAAAGAGATAGCCAAAAAGAGTGATAAACTCGCCGAGATTATCAGCAAAAGCAAAAATGTGAGAATTACGACTGAAAAGGGAACCGACATTAATCTCGTAGTTGAAGGTAGAGAAGGGCACTCGGACACGGGCTTAAATCATAACACGGGGGATTTCAGCAACCTTCCCGCCGGAGAGGCATATGTAGCGCCGATGGAAGGACGCTCAGAGGGTTTTATTGTATTTGATGGTTCTATGGCAGGGGTCGGCAAACTTAATGACGAAGTTATAAACGTTAAAGTGGAGCAGGGGTTTGCGACAGAAATAACAGGAGGGGCCTTAGGAGAAAAACTGTATTCAATTATGGAGCCTTTCGGAAAACTTGCATTTAATCTTGCGGAACTAGGAATTGGTACTCACGATAAAGCCCAGATTACAGGAGAAGTGCTCGAAGACGAGAAAGCAATAGGCACAGTACATATAGCCTTTGGTGACAACAAGAGTATGGGCGGAACAATAAGAGTTGCAAGCCATCTTGACGGCGTCATTATGGAGCCTACGGTAAGTGTTGATGGTGAATTGATAATGGAGAAGGGCAAGTTTTTAATACTATAAAATAACAAAACTAAGGGGCAATGTGGTAAATTTAATTAAATGGAGACTGTAATTAACCGCTTTGTTTTACTAAACCCTCCAAGCGTTCTTGAAGGCATTCTATTATTCCTTTTCTTGATTTTAGTACTTTATGGATCTTTCCGGAGCACAAAACACTTAGCAAGCTCTAAAAAAAGAACTACCATTATTTCCCTTCATTTATTATCGTTCCTATTAATAATATTCATTTTATTCAACCCCGGATTTAGGGTTGAGCATTACAAGGAAGAAAAAAGGAATCTGGCTATTTTGGTTGATAATACGTGGAGTATGAATCTCCCGGGGGATATAGACGGCAACATACGAGTTCAAACAGTCAAAAATTATCTAGAAAAAAATGAGGATGTCCTATCTCAAATTGAAAAGAATTTCTATGTTGAATATTTCTTATTTGACCAAGAACTAAAACCATCCTCACTTGATTCAATTCTTAAAAACAAACCTGAGGGCACAATAACCGAAATCGGCAAAGTATTAGAGGAACTAAGAGATAAGAGAAAGAAGGGGGAGCTCGACGTAGCAATAATCATTTCAGACGGTGCTGACAATGCTGAATCAACAAACATGGATAACCAGCTAGAAGGTCTGGATTTCGCAATTAACACAGTAAGCCCGGTTACGGAAGACAGCCTGAACGATGTATGGATAGACGATATAATTTCAAGCGAAGTAGCCTTCCTTAGATACCCTTATTCAATCGAGGTGATAATCAAAACCAGCAGAGCAGAAAATTTCAAAATACCCGTAACACTATATGAAGAAGATAAATTAATGTCTATTAAAGAGGCCTCCATAAAATCAAACGAGGCAAGAGTAAAGTTTGAGATAAATCCCTTATCACTTGGGCGAAAAATTTATACTGTATCCATCCCAATATTATCTGAAGAGCTAATAGAAGAAAACAATCAAAAATCCTTCTTCACAGACGTAATTATTAACAAAATCCGTGTTCTTCATGTAGCAGGAAGCCCTTCATGGGACGTAAAGTTTTTAAGGAAGGCGCTCAAAAGAAACCCTAACATTGATCTTGTATCCTTCTATATCTTACGAGACCCTTCAGACCTTGTGTTCGCCTCAGAAAGAGAACTAAGCTTAATACCATTCCCTGTTAATGAGATATTCAGCAAGGAACTAGACACATTTGATGTCGTAATATTCCAGGATTTCCATTTTCAGCCATACGGAATCTTCGGATTCCATCTGAAGAATTTAAAAGACTATGTTTCAAAGGACGGCGGTGCATTTCTTATGATTGGCGGAAGCAACAGTTTTAACAGCGGGGATTACGGAAGGACCATAATTTCGGATATTTTGCCGGTAGAGCTGGACTACTTACCCAAAACTCTGTCTGAAACAATAAGTAACCAAGAATTCCACCCTCAACTCACCGCTATTGGAAAAAATCATCCAATTACGAGAATTGTTCCTAATAAAGATGAAAATGAAAAGCATTGGAATAAGATGCCCGAACTTGAAGGATTCAATATTGTTCAGGGATTAAACAATTCTGCCATGCCGTTATTGTCAACAGCAGATGGGCAGCCGATATTAGCCATTGGAAAGGTAGATTCCGGAAAGGTTGCAGCATTTATGTCTGATTCATCCTGGAGGTGGAATTTTGTTCTTGGAAGCGAAGGAAAGGTTTCTCCTCATTATGAAAAATTTTGGAACAAACTATTTCTATGGTTTCTAAATGACCCTGAATTAAAAGATATTAAGGTAAAAACAGATAAGCCGATTTATAATCCGGGGGAAAATGCTAAAATAGAAATCTCGACACTACAAGAGGATCTTATCAATCGAAAGAGCTTACCCTCACTGACTTATCCAAACGGCGAGGAAGATGAAATAGAGCTAGAGAAAATATCGCCCAATAGAGTGAGCGCTAAGGTGCAAGTTGGAGAAAATGGAATTCATAAAATATCCGTAACTCCTGATGGTGAATCAGGTCTGTATAATGATTTAAATAGTGGCGAGACAATCTTTATTGTCGAGCCTCCGGAAAAAGAATTAAGGGGCCCTACCACAAATGAGAATATATTGAAATCCATGGCCGAGAAAACCGGAGGGAAATACATAACTACAGATCAGGGGCTACAGGTGCTCAAGATCGATACATCTAAGAAGAAAACAATAACAGGTTACAAAACAATGAAATTATGGGATAATCCCCTAACTTTCATAGTGCTCCTGGGTTTGTTATCATCAGAGTGGCTATTAAGAAGAAGATGGGGACTTAAATAGTATCAATAACCTGACAAGAAATTGCTATAGTTCATATAAATACTGGAGATATGAGAATGTTACTAGCGGTCGACATTGGGAACACGAATATAGTTTTTGGCTTATTTGAAGGGGACGTAATTAAGAGTCACTGGAGGATAGGCAGTAATGAATCAAGAACGTCTGACGAATATGGGGTTCTGTTTAGAAAATTAATTGATATAAAGAAGATAGATACTGATCAGATAAAAGGAGCAACTATTTCATGTGTTGTTCCTACGCTGCTTGAAACCATACTAGACGCAATTCAAATCTACTTTGATGTAAGCCCCATCATAGTAGGTCCTGGTGTAAAAACCGGGATGCCCATTCTATATCACAACCCTAAAGAAGTGGGAGCCGACAGGATAGTTAACGGTGTGGGAGCTTATGAGAAATTCCACAAGAGCGTAATAGTAGTAGATTTCGGAACAGCCATCACCTTTGATTGTATCTCAGAAAAGGGGGAATACTTGGGCGGCGTAATCACCCCTGGACTGCACGTTTCAGCGGAAGCCCTCTATCAAAAAGCCTCTAAACTACCCAGGGTTGAGATTATCAAACCTGAACATGTTGTAGGCAAAACTACAGTTGAGAGTATTCAATCCGGACTTGTGCATGGATACGCCGGACTCGTTGACGGTATAGTCAAAAAAATTAAAGCTGAATTAAAGACGGATCCTAGAGTAATAGCTACAGGGGGATCCGCCGAGCTCATAGCAAAAGAGAGTGAAACGATAGAATCCGTCGACGAATTTCTCACATTAAAGGGACTAAAGCTCATATATGAAAGAAACCTTTGATTTCCTCATAAGAAAACACAACACTCCACATCCTCACTATGACCTATTTCTTAAAGTTGGCAATGAGTTAAGATCATGGATTGTTCCAACTAGTATTCCCACAAATAAAAGTGATAAAAAAGTAGCAATTGAAGTTGATGTCCCCAAACAATCCTTAGAGGAAGCCGAGGCTCAAGAGATGATTGAAGACGCTTACGGAGTAGGAGAAACAAAGCTCTGGGACAAGGGCACATATACACTTGATAGCCACAAAAATATAAAAATTGTATTCAACGCCGAGGGCAGCAAATTTAATGGGACGTTCTTACTGCATGTTCCTAACTGGGGTAGATGGACGAAGAAAAGGCTTTGGACGATGGAGAAAATAAAGTAGAGGATAAAAACACCAGGGAGCTGCGGGCAGAGTCCGCTCCCGGACTAGTTCTCTGTAACTACGACGCTATGCGACAGCAGCTCTTAAGTCTCATTAATCTTCGGAGCTATGAAGAAATAGTATGCCTGCACGTGCTTGGGTGCCGGGGGTTTCCCGCTGCGGACACAATGTGTCCTTATTATGCAATGCAGGATTCAAGATGCAGGATGAGATTCTTCGCCTTTAGAATTTGATTGAACTCATTGCTTATTTAAATGGACTAGGTGCATCCAATCTAGGGCGTCCGATTGTGCGCTTGCTTACAATCGTGGCTCAGAATGACAGCTATCACCCCCACCTTTAATCCTCCCTCCTCTAGGGGGAGGAAGAAAAAGGTAAGGAAAGACTTAACTATTCGGGTTTTATGTAATACAATCATCACCTAAATGAACAAGAAGCTTATTATATTGCTGAGCGGGCTGATATCGATTGGGATTTACATGTTTTTGCCCGTCGACAAGAATGTGCTTAAGGGGCTGTCCATACTATTGTTTATCGCGGCACTGTGGATAACAGAAGCGCTCCCCATAACCGTAACCGCATTACTCGTGCCAATTGTGGCAGTAATGACTGGAATTTTTAATGTAAAAGACGCGCTTAGCCACTTTGCCCATCCAATTATATTCCTTTTCTTAGGCGGATTCGGGCTTGCGGCGGCTCTGCATAAATATAATCTTGATGAGCTTTTCGCAGGCTACATAATGAAAGCAGCCGGAACTAGGATGATTTTCTCGGTTATAAGTTTGTTTGCCGCAACGGCGCTAATGAGTATGTGGATCAGCAATACCGCAACTACTGCGATAATGCTTCCCGTAGCACTCGGGCTAATCTCTAAGTTAAAAGAAAAGAATTATACAACTGAAGTATTTATTCTGCTTGGCGTGGCCTACTCAGCCAACATAGGCGGGATCGGAACTGTAATAGGAAGCCCTCCCAATGCCATAACAGCCGCAAACCTGGGGCTCAGCTTTAGTGAGTGGCTGGCTATAGGGATTCCATTCATGCTGATACTGCTACCGATAATGGTGATAGTCCTTTACGTAAAACTTAAACCCAAATTCCCTGAAATGACCGCTATTTACGCAATCAAAGCTCAAGACGTCTTCTGCAACAAAAAGAGCTATATAGTGACGGTAATATTCGGCTTTACTATTATATTATGGCTGCTCAGTAAACCCATATCATCCTGGCTTGGGATAGAAAAAGGGTTTGACTCGATCATTGCCGTATTTGCAATTGTGCTGTTGGTCTTATTTAGAACAATGAAATGGAAGGAGATTGAGAATTTCGCCGACTGGGGAGTGCTCCTACTTTTTGGAGGAGGGCTGGCATTAAGCGGAGTATTATCAGAGACGGGCGCAAGTGAATATCTAGCGGTATTAGTTGAAACTCATTTGTCGCACCACGGTCCGTTCTTATTACTACTTGGGGCGGTCACGCTTATGATATTTCTTACTGAAGTCGCGAGCAACACAGCAAGCGCTGCAATACTGGTCCCAATTTTTCTCGTTCTCGGCGAGCAAATCGGCCATTTCTCTTCAGATGTGCTTGCCCTAACAGTAGGAATAGCGGCTTCATGCGCGTTTATGCTCCCGGTTGCCACACCTCCAAACGCCCTTGTGTTTGGAACGGAGAGGATAAAGCTGCGTACCATGATGAGGGTTGGATTTGTATTAAATATTATTTTCGCCTTAGTAATTAGTATCTTGGCTTATTTAATTTTGTAATTCATATACATTAATCAATCATTATTATTAACTTCTGAAAGCTCAACCAGAACACCGTTCATTGCTTTTGGATGGATAAACGCGACTCTTGAATTGTAGGCGCCGGGGCGTGGAGTCTCATCAATCAATCTCACGCCTTGCTTTTTTAGTCTTTCGAGCACGGCTTCGATGTCGTCTACTTTAAAACATATATGGTGAATTCCCTCACCTCTTTTATCCAGAAACTTTGAGATAGGAGAGTTTTCATCCAAAGGTTCAAGCAGCTCTATTGCAGTCCCACCGTCTTTAGGCACAAGCATTGAGGTATTAACCCCCTGGTCTTCCACAACCTCACGGTGCTCGACTCTAAGCCCAAGCGCAGTTTTATACACTTCTTCTACCGCGCTCAGATCTTTAACAGCGATAGCGACATGATATAGATTTTCAAGTAGACCCTTTTCCATAATTTATATTCCTCTCAATAATTAGTAATTTATCATGAAAGATTAGCACATGAGTACAAAAAAGGGAGCGGCAAGGGATAAGTGAGACTTCGCAGCTTCTATATTGCAGAGGAGATACACAGAACTTGTATGCCGGCGGATGCTGCAGACAATGTCTGGGACACAATGTGTCCTGATGGACTAGTTCTAAAGACTCCAAAGATGGAAAGTAGCTCTAAATTCTTATAAATCACAGAAGCTACTAAGAAATTGTATACCTGCGGGGGTTCCCCGCTGCCGGCGGGTGCTATGTGCCGAAAGTCTAATCCTCCCTAACCCTCCTTTTAAAAAAGGAGGGGATTAAAGGCAAAAGAGTAGATTCTGATAGATCCCGGATCAAGTACGGGATGACGACTTAAAAGATATGGATTCCCGATAAAGACATTCGGGAATGACAGGATTGTCTCCCCCCATCCTAATGATTTGGGTTCGGGAATTGTGTGCCGGGATTTTAGTAACACTTCTGCCTTTGTTCAGAGGCGTCCAAATCCTGCGCACGCTCGGATTTGTTCCCCCGCACTGGGGGGAAGGGATTAATGAGAGAGATTCTTCGGTCGCTTCACTTCCTCAGAATGACAACTATAGCTTAAAAGATCCCAAAATTAATAGCCTGTAAGCTCTACATAGCCTTTTCCGGATACACCGTCGCCTGAGACTTTGACCGCTCCTTCCCAGTAAACAAACGAGACCAGGAGTTCTTGGTCTTGCAATAACGGAACTACGTTTAATTCAATACCGTGTGAGGGAATAGAAATTTGCCATTTTGAAGGGTAAATAATTCCGGTTACAGGACTTTTCCAGGTATCAAGAACTTCAATTTCAAAATCGTCGGCTTTTAGCTGCCTTACAGCACCGTCTTTCTCGATAAAACTGCCCGAGGAATAGTTATCGACACCGCCGTCTTTTAACCGAAGCTGATAGAGCATAATTTCACGCCCGTCATTGAGTTGAATAGAAAACCAGTCCCAGCCCTCCTGATTCTCAGCAAGCGCGCTTGTACTCCACTCACGATCTAACCAGCTTAGGCCCTTTACCCGAAATTCGTGGCTATCGATACGTACTGTGCCTGAAGTAGAGATTCGGGTTTGGGAGAAATAGTAAGACGCGTTTCCGGGCTCAGCGCTCTTCTGGCTAAGACCTTTGTCGCCTTGAAGAACCACAGGCTTCATAGACTTCATAGTTAACTCTATAGACACCGGACCATCATTCGCTTTAAGTTTGAAATTTTTGCCGTCCCCTTCAATAAACCAATCATCTATCCAAACTCTAAACAGATCGCTCTCAGCACCGGCAAGCCCCAGTGCGCCCCTGCTCCAGCGCTCGCTTGAATAGAATTTGCCGCTCTCAATATCACTCAACGCAAAGTGTGCGAAATATATCTGGTTTGTGGACCAATTGGACTCCCTGTTTATTTCAAACGGGCTTAAGGCGCGCCTGAAGAAGGTAAGCTGGTAGCCGAAATCCCGCCCGTCTTTAGAAGACAAGTTACCTGTGTAATACCACCACTCGGTTTGATACTCCTGATGCGGACCCAAGTCCTGGGGGAATTTAAAATCTCTGGGTAATGCGGCTCTTTTGAATCCGCTGACGTCATTTCCAGAAAGAGACCGGGCTATATTATTACTCTCAGGCGCGCTTCTATTCTCCCTGCATGAAACTACGATCCCCGCCGTCAAGACCAGAGCTATAACAAAAGTTGTTTGCCATAAATTCATGTAATAGATTCTCCTACTCTTCCCTGATAAGTTTGCCGGCATCTTCTTTTCCCAGACGATATGCCGGATATATCCCGGCTGCAATAGCAGCGATTAAAGCTATACCCATAGCCTCTATAAAATATTGAGTCTCTAATACAAAATTAAGCGTCCACCCGAATGAGCGGAGATTGATCACATAAATAAGTATTAATGAAAGGGCTACTCCCAGTGGTATTGAAAAAAGCCCCGCCGTAAGACCAATCAGTCCATTTTCTAGAAACACCATGCCTCGAAGCTGTGATACAGTCATACCTAACGCGCGATATATCCCGAACTCACGACCCCTTTCCAGCTGAAGCGCCATGAGTGAGCTTAGTACGCTTATGAAAGCGACTATTGCAATTAATATTCTTAAAGCGGATGTAACGATAAATGACTTATCAAAAGTATTTATCGCCGATTCTTTAAGGGCAGTATTTGATCTAACAATGAGGTTGTGATCCTTAGACAAATATGCTCTAAGCTCATCGACCGTCATATCAACTTTTAGATCAGACGCAATATAAACACCAAGGGAGTTAATTTGACTGTCATTCCAATGTGAGCGGAACAAGTCATCTGAAATTAGAACAACGCCTGTTTGCGCTCCGTAATCGTAATATACCCCGGCTATTTCAAACTCTTTTATCTCTCCATCAGTCGGAAGTTCAATTACATTGCCCGGGCCGGGCTTTATTGCGTTTCGGTAAGCAAAGGACTGAGATACAAGCACAGAACTATCTTGCATTTGATCCCAGAGCCTTTCACTATCATCTCTATTCCAAATAAATCTTCTGTTCTTTGCCGCTAGGTCCTCTGTAACCGCAATCAGATTAAACGGGCCATAACGAGGGCTCTTAAATTGAACCCTCCTTACTGTAGCAACCCTATCTACTCCCGGGAAATTTTCGACTTCTGCTCTTAAGCTAGGATCGAGTCCTGCCCGGCTGCTAATATTTGAAGAAGGCATAGAGATGAAAATATCCGCGGTAAGAGCGGTATCAAGCCAATTCACTACAGTGGTTCTAAAACTGCCTATCATAATGCTCACGCTTAATATCACGGAAATTGCGACAGTAAGGGAGGCAATAGCTACCCCTGTACGGCTTATGGATCTTAATATATTACGGGGAGCCATACGTCCGATTACAGAGGTCTGGCTTAAAATAAGGGAGAAAAACCGCATAGAGATAGCGGTGCAGACGGGAACTATGAGCGACGCTCCAAACAATATTAAGAATACCGAAATAAGACTAAGAACGAGACTTTTTGTCGGTAGAATTATTAAAATTAAACCAAGACCAATAATAACGAGGCCACACAGAGTAAGGAACGGAACTGTTTTGATAAAAAAATTCTCAAGCCCAGAGCGGCGAAGAGCATTAATAGGATTAATGCGGGAAGCCTCATATGCGGGAACAAGAGCCGCTATTAATGCAGCTATTATGCCAGCCAAAATTCCTTTAGCGATAGTTTCCACAGAGACTGAAAAGCTTGTAACCGTTAGAGTAAAATAAAGATCGTTTATTGTGCCGGTTACAAGCTCAACTATACCGCGCCCTAACAATATCCCTCCAATGACTCCAATTAGACTGCCAACGGTGCCAATTATGAAGGCCTCTGCCAAAACCATTTTAAATATTTGGCGGCGGGTAGTGCCAATTGAGCGAAGTGTTCCGATAATTGAGCGCCTCTGTATTACCGAGAATGAAACTATGTTATAGATCAGAAAGACTCCGACAAAAAGAGCTAATAAACTAAGAGCGGTCAAATTAAGTTCAAAGGAGCGGGTTATGCTCTCCGTAGAACCCAAGGGGTTGTCCTTTTTTTTAATTTCAACTACTGCAGGAAGCAGATTCTGTATTCGACCGAGAGCTTCTATACCCTGGGGGGTATTCTCATCAATAACTAAATCAATATAGGATAAAAACCCTACTTTATCCAGCAATTCCTGAGCAGTAGATATGTCGGTAAGCAGCAGTCCCCCTAAGCTCTCTGAAAGCTCATCGTCTTTTGAGCTGAGTAGTCCCACAACTTCTATATCGAGAGTTTTTGAGCCGTAACTTAGTTCTACAACGCTACCTACATCGATACCGGCTCTCTTGGCTAAATCCAGGGATATGAGCGCAGTATTAG
>DAOVUC010000203.1 GCA_030632765.1 Candidatus Dadabacteria bacterium | reverse complement strand
CTTGCCGAAATAAAAGACCGCTATGGAGATGAGAGAAAAACAGAAATTCTAGACAGCTCTGAGGAAATTTCAATTGAGGATCTCATAGCTGATGAAGACATGGTAGTCACAACAACCCATGAAGGGTATATAAAGACTACTTCCTTAAGTATATACAGAAGCCAACATAGGGGCGGCAAGGGGCGTACCGGAATGACTACTAAGGATCTGGACTTTGTTGAGACGCTCTTTATTGCCTCCCAGCATAACTACGTCTTATTTTTCTCTAATTACGGAAAGTGTTACTGGCTTAAAGTCCACGAGATTCCAGAGGCTGGTCCGACCGCAAAAGGAAAAGCATTGGTGAATTTATTAAACCTGGCCTCGGGTGAGACTATCGCAGCGGTACTTCCGGTAATAGAGTTCAAGGAAGATCAATATATCATCATGGCAACTAAAGACGGTACAGTTAAGAAGACAAAGCTCATGGCCTACTCAAAGCCTCGTGTAGGCGGCATCATAGCTCTTAACATCAGGGATGATGACGAACTAATAGAGGCAAAACTTACTAGCGGCAGTGATGAAATATTAATTTCCTCACACTTTGGGCAGGCAATCAGGTTTAAAGAAGAAGGCGTAAGAGACATGGGTAGAACCGCCACTGGGGTTAGGGGGATTAGGCTTGATAAAGGGGACGAAGTTGTAAGCCTTGAAGTAATAGAGAACTCAGAAGCTCAGATACTCACAGTGACGGAAAAGGGCTACGGAAAGAGAACGCTTGTTTCCGCGTACAGGATTACCGGGCGAGGTGGTAAGGGTGTTATAACGATTAAGACAACCGGGAAAAACGGCAGAGTAGTAGGGGCTTTCCAGGTGACAAATGATACACAGATAATGATGATTACAACACACGGTGGAAAAGTGATCCGTATGAACGCGTCTGAAATAAGTGTTTTTGGAAGGGGCACTCAGGGGGTCAAGCTTATAGGCCTGGCTGAGGACGAAAAGGTTGCTTCAGTGGCTAAAGTTGTTGAAAGAGAGTGACCCTTTTCTTTTTTGTACTAAATAACCAAAGAGAGTATTTCTTTTCATGATTCGAGAGATTGAAAACATATTTCTTGACTTCCCCGGGTATGGCTGTTTTGCCTGCGATCCCCGAAATCAACTAGGGCTTCGTTTAAAATTCTTCGCTGATGATGAAAAGGGGGACGTTTTTACTAAGTTTAAACCCGAGCTGCATTTGGAAGGGTTCCCTGGAATACTCCACGGTGGAATACAGTGCGCACTAATTGATGAAGTCGCTTTTTGGACTATGTTTGATAAATTCCAGAAGATCGCCCTTACTTCTAAACTGGATATGGAGTTCTTAAGACCTGTCGATGCTTCATCCGAGCTAATGATTAGAGGGAAGGTGGCTCAAACAGATGGGCGTAAGGTAAGGGTTGAAGTAAGTATTTTAAACGACAATAATAAGGTATGTACTAGAAGCACTGTTGATTACACCATAACTAACAAAGAAATGACATATAAAATAATGGGAAAAGAAAGGTTCACTGAAAAGTTTCAAAAGTATTTGGAAGATTAACTATGCTAAAACTATATGACCACCCACTCTCGGGTAACTCTTATAAATCCCGCCTCGCGTTGAGTTGCCTTGGTATCGAATATGAAAGAATAAATGTAGATGTATTTAAAGGTGAGCAGAATAGTCCTCAGTTCGCCGCGCTCAACCCGAATAAAAAGATACCTGTGTTAGTTGATGAGGATTTTATAATGTGGGAGTCAAACGCTCTACTCTTTTATATAGGGAAGAAGTACTCCCCCAATCCTTTATATCCTGAAGATCCTAAGACCCATGGGGCAGTGGCTCAGTGGCTGCTTTTTGGAAAAACTACAATCGATCCGAATCTTGCAATGGCTAGGTACCTAACTCGTTTCGTTCAGCTACAAATGCAGGATCAACAGGAGCTTACTAAATACAGGGCTCATGGCATTCTTGCGCTTAAGATTCTGGATAATCATCTTCTTGAAAACGAATTTTTAGCGGGAGATTTCTCTATAGCGGACATAGGCTGTTATCCATATGTACATCTAGCCCCTGAGGGTGAGATCGATCTTTCCGCACACCCTTCGGTAATGTCCTGGTGTCAGCGTATAGAATCTCAACCCGGATATATTTCTATGGACGAATGACTTAGTGAGGATTAAATAAAAGATGGAGCGGGAAACGGGATTCGAACCCGCGACCTTCTCCTTGGCAAGGAGACGCTCTAGCCAGCTGAGCTATTCCCGCTTAGCAGCCCGTTAAAGATATCAAGCCCAAACATTATTGTCAAGAATTACCCGCTATACGTACATTTTAGGTAAAATATTAAGTCGGTGAATGAAAGTGGATAATAATAAAAGAAAATCTATAATCTCTAATGTTAATAGAGTCATAATTAAAATCGGGAGCAGTGTGCTTACCGATAGCGACGGTAGTCTCTCTGAGAGTGTGTTTGAAAAATTAGCACTTGAGATTTCTAAAATTAGAGATAAGAACATTGAAGTAATTGTGGTCTCTTCAGGCGCCATCGCCTCTGGGATGAAAAAACTGGGGATAGTAAAGAGGCCTAAAGAAATATCTATGAAACAGGCCATTGCGGCCTCGGGTCAGAGTACACTAATAAGGCATTATGAAAGAGCATTTTCGGCATTTAATCTACACGTTGCACAAATTCTGCTTACCCTCGATGGTCTTTTAGATAGAAAAAGATATTTAAATGCGCGCAAGACTCTAATTACACTTCTTAGAATGGGGATAATTCCCATAGTGAATGAGAACGATACGGTTGCAGTCGAGGAGATTATGCTTGGGGATAACGACAATTTGGCCGCTCATATTACATCATTAATTGAGGCTGATCTTCTAATAATGCTCACTGATATAGAAGGTCTTTATAGCAAAGACCCAAGGAATAATAAAGATGCGGAGTTCATTTCTTTAATAGAGCGTATTGGAGAGGAAATTGAAAATACTGCGGGGGATACATTTGGCAGAGCTACGATTGGTGGAATGAAGACCAAGATAGAAGCTGCGAAAAAGGCGGCTGCTTTCGGTGTTCCTACTATTATAGCAAACGGAAAGAACGGATCGACTCTTGGGGACATATTTGATGGAGAAGAAGTAGGCACACTGTTTCTTCCCTCTGAGGAGAGCTTAAGCGGAAGGAAACACTGGATTGCTTTTACTCTTAAGTCGGCGGGTGAGATTGTAATAGATGACGGTGCAAAGAAAGCTATCACTTCTTCAGGCAAAAGCTTGCTACCCTCTGGCATTAAAGAGGTTCATGGCAACTTCGGGGTAGGAGAGTCCGTGACGTGTGTTGATGAAAACGGCACTGAGGTTGCAAGGGGGCTTACTTCTTATAGCGCTGGGGATATAAGAAAAATTATGGGCTCTAAAACTTCAGATGTTGAAGGTATTCTCGGCTACAAATACAGCGATGAGGTAATCCATAGGGATGATCTTGCCGTTCTAAAGGATTAATAGATTCTATCAATGAAGTCCAAGAAGCTCCTTTATATAACAGCATTCTTTATTATAGTTTTAATCTTACTGGGAGTGTCTTACCTCCTGGTCTCTCACTACATCCATAAAGTGCCTTCTGTTCCTCAAGACATGATTGTGAGAATACCAAAAGGCGCAGGTCTAAAAGATATTTCATCAAAGCTTGAACAATCAGCTGTCATAAAAAATGACAAGTTATTCATTTTATATGTGATGAGTGAAGGCCGGCAGAACGATTTAAAAGCCGGAGAGTATAAATTTGATAAGGGTAGTACTATGTCAGAGGTGGTAAGCAAGATTGTTGCAGGGGATGTTCTGCTCTATCGAGTAACAATTCCCGAGGGTTTAACTGTAAAAGAAATTGCCGAGTTATTGGGCAAAAATGGTGTTGTAGATGAGCAAGAGTTTATTCTTGAGATTCAAAATAAAGAGCTTTT
>DAOVUC010000130.1 GCA_030632765.1 Candidatus Dadabacteria bacterium | reverse complement strand
CAGATTCTAACAACTCATGGTTATGAAAACCCAAGTCGTGTTACCCAGATTTTCTGGGAGTTCTTATGGGGCTTTGTAAATAATATGGTCGTTCGCTTCGAGCCGTTTTTAATAGGCGCCTACCTATTTCTCATGAGAAATAGAGAAAGCGTCAAAAAAGCTCAGCCGGAAAAAGTTGTGCAACGACAAGTGCCTAAGAAGAAAAAGCCCAAGAAGAAAAGATAGTGATCTAACTTATTGAGAAGGTTTGGTTCTCGAATCGAATATAATCCTGCACCACAAAACCCCTAGCATATAAGTTGCGTAAATTAGAACTATTCCTAAAAGAAAAGATAGGGCAACCCCTATAATATCAACTAATCCATAAGGGCTTCCGCTAAAAAATATTTCCCCGGCCAGCTTAAACAGATCATCACTCCTCCATCTTGTAATTTTGATGGCGGGGGAAATCAGGTTCGCAATCTTAGAGATTATTATGGACCCCATCTCGTAGTAGTCCCCAGAGAACGAAATAAAAGGGGCAAATGCAAGGGGCAAACCTAAGCCTAACTTTATTGCAGCCCAAAGCGGTTTTGATCTGGCTGCTGATCTGAGCAATGGAACCCCAATAAAGATAGTTAATAGAAATGGGAAAAAATCGGTTAGGAGATAAATTAAGTCGCTGCCTTTTGTATCGAACCCGGTCAATTGTCCTGCATAATCTGAACCAACCGAAACGAATGGGAAAATCTCCTTAAGAAATGACGCACCATACATAGGGCTTATCTCAAGCTTGCTTACCGTTCCTCCTCCTAATATACAGCCCAATGCGTGGCCTAGTTCGTGTAGAGGTACATAAATCCACCAGGAAACTAGAAAAGATATTATCAGCGCTATAATATAGAAAGGAGAGAATTTGGAAAAGCAGCTCTCAAGCCCTGAGAGAAAATCCTCAAAAGGAAGTACAAGTACCGTTTTTATTCCTTTAATCATTACAATATCCACTGCATTTTATATAAAATTATTTTAATTGCAAATGCGATTGAAATCCTGCTTTTCTTAACCCTTTTGTTTTATCTGTTATTTTTATGTGCATATATTGGCTCACAATATAACATATAGTATATATATAATATAGATTACCAGGATTTGTATATTATTAGGTGCTAAATTAGGTGAAATATTGAAAAACACTCAATTATTAGGCTTATTTATATTGGCTAATATAATTCTTATTGATTAAGATACTGGTTGTTCTAGAGCAAAAACAGAATATCGGCTGATTTAGGAGGCATTTTATGAAACCTATTATTATGGCGATTTTGATTATTTTCGCCTTCGGGTTTTTCTTTTACAACATATATACCCTGATCAAGATTCTCCGTATAGGTAAGTACGAGATGAGATACGATAACATCCCGGAAAGGATAAAAAGGGTAATTATATATGTCTTCGGCCAAAAGAGATTAGTAACAAATTACACATTTGCCGGTATTGCTCATTTTATGCTTTTCTGGGGTTTCGTCATTATTACTATTGGTACAATGGAGCTTCTACTCAGCGGGATCATCCCAGGGTTCAGACTCATCCCGGGCGGCGCTCATAATTTCTATGAATTTATATTGGACATAGTTCAGCTACTTGTTTTAGTAGCTATAGTAATGGGAATAATTAACAGGACAACAATTGCTAAAAGAAGGGAAGTCAATGGGCTAGATGCTGTAGTCGTATTGGGGTTGATTTTCGGTCTTATGATTACAGCGTTTGGAATATCCGGATCTGCAATAGCTATGGGCACGGGAGAGCCTACGTGGCAGCCCGTTTCAAATGTATTTGCAGCCCTATTTTTCAACGGAATGAGCGAGAATGGCTTAATATTCTCTAATGAGTTCTTCTGGTGGTTTCATGTATTTATTGTTTTAGGATTTTTAAATTATCTCCCTTATTCCAAGCACAGCCATGTTTTTACAGCAATTCCTAATGTTTTTTTCCAGGACTTAAACCATAGAGGAGCCTTAAACCCTATAGATTTTGAAAATGTCCCCGATGATATAGACCATTTTGGGGCCGGACAACTCGAAGATTTTACGTGGAAAGATATCCTTGACGCCTACACGTGCACAGAGTGTGGCAGGTGCACCGATAACTGTCCTGCCTGGCATACCGAAAAACCCCTTTCTCCAAGGGAAATTGTAGTTAAGCTTAGACATTACGCTTCCAGCGAAGGAAAAGAGCTTGTAAACGGACATTCAACAAACGGCAAAGAGCTTGAAACTATTCCCGGTCCACAGTGGATTACAGAGGAGGAGCTGTGGGCTTGTACCAGCTGTAACGCCTGCGTAGAGCAGTGCCCTCTGTTTATAGACCAAATGGGCAAAATTATGGAAATGAGGCGTTTTCTCACGCTCGAAGGCAAACTCACGGGCCCTGCGGGTAAAACATTACAAAAACTCCAGACACAGGGCAATCCATGGGGATTCAGCGAGGCTGACCGTGCCAAATGGGTGTCAGATATCGATGATATAAATGTGATTGGGCAAGATGGGATTGAGGATGCAAGTGAGTTTGATTTCGTATATTGGATGGGCTGTTACGGAGGATACGATCCCAGAGGACAGAATATAGCCAAGTCCATTGTCAGTCTTCTTACACAGGCGGGGGTTAAGTTCGCAGTACTGGGACCCAAAGAAAAATGCACTGGGGACCCTGCAAGAAGGTTGGGAGAAGAAGCTCTATATCAAATGCTTGCAACGGAAAATATTGAGAATTTAAACCAGCTTAAGGTTAAAAAGGTAATTGCGAATTGCCCCCACTGTTTTAATACAATTAAGAATGAATATCCCCAGTTCGGCGGCAATTTCGAGGTAATAAATCACACGGAGCTGCTAAGCGAATTGGTGGAGCAAGGAAAACTCAAACCTACTAAAGAGATAAATGAAGAGGTTGTCTACCATGATCCATGTTATTTAGGTCGCTATAACCGGGTATTTGACGCCCCTCGTAAGGTATTGAAATCTATCCCAAGATTAAAGCTCATTGAGCTTGACAGGAATCGCGAAAAAAGCTTCTGCTGTGGAGCCGGCGGGGGAAAAATCTGGATGGAAGAGGAAGCCCCAAGGGTAAACTGGAACCGCTTTGAAGAGGTAGAGTCCAAGAATCCCGATACTTTGGCGGTAGCATGTTATTTCTGTGATACGATGTTTGAGGACGCCGCAAAACAAGCGGGTAACGAAGACATTCAGATTAAGGATATCTCGGTAATATTAAGAGAATCTGTAGAAGCCGATACAAAACCACAGAACTAATATCTTAAGTGACTAGGGCGGGTTATCACAGCTCGTCCAGTTGTTAAACCCTTCAGATTGCCCTTGTTATATTAGCTAAGTGTAAGGTAAATCTCGCTTATAGTTTAAATTCTTTACGTTTGAAATTAGTACCCCCTTCTTGTAAATATCAGCAATAGAGTTAATCTTTTTAACACAATGAAATTGTCTAATCAATACTCCTCACTCCTCTTAGACTCTGGTGGTGGCTGGTGCACAGATCAAGGAAACACTCCTTCTTATATAGCCTTCAGACAGCCTGCTGTCTCCTTTTCCTCAAACGGGGTCGAAGTTACTATTAAATCTCGCGGAAGTACTGATCTTATTAATGCTGATCCGCTTGAAGTTTTAGATAATTATCTGAATCAAGGTTATGTAGCGGTGGGTTATATTGGTTATGAATTCTCACGGTATACAAATGAGGGATTTGATCCTGTCCACAAAAAAGACGGTGATAAATATCCTGATCTTAGTTTTTTATTGTATGAGCGTGATAGTATGGTTACGGGGGACTATTCACAGTTAGATTTTGACGTGCAATCGCCTGATATTAAAGAAGAACTGCTGCCAAATAGACCAATTGCGGCTCCATCTCATATATGTCCGAATATGACTATGCCACAATATATCGAAATGGTTAAACGGGGGAAATCCTATATTGAGCAGGGAGACATATATCAGGTAAATCTTTCACAAAGAATGATAACTCGATTTAACCTGATCCCTCTTACTTATTTCAGGCAATTTTATGAAGTACAGCCTGTGCCTTTTGGTTGTTATATTAATTTTGGCGATTTTCAGCTGTTAAGCGGCTCTATGGAGCTTTTTTTGCGCAAAAAAGGGGATAAACTAACTACTAATCCTATAAAAGGGACTATAAAGAGGGGAAAAACCGAAGAGATCGATACTATTCTGAAGGCTAAATTGATAAGTAGCGCCAAAGAAAGGGCAGAGAACCTTATGATTGTAGATCTAATGAGAAACGATCTGGGAAGAGTCTCTAAAATTGGCTCAGTAAAGGTAAATAAGCTCTTTGAAGTTGAGACTTATTCTACCTTACATCAAATGGTATCAGAAGTGGAAGGGGAGATTCATGAAAAGATTACAATATCCGAAATAATTAAGAATGTTTTCCCACCCGGATCGGTGACTGGTGCCCCTAAAAAGAGGACCCTGGAAGTAATAGACGAGCTTGAACCGCATCTAAGAGGCCCATATTGTGGAACAATTGGTATATTTTATCCCAATGGGGATTTCACACTAAGTGTTGCAATTAGAATCATGCTTACCCAGTTAGGAAAGGCAACATTTTTCGTCGGTGGCGGTATAGTCTGGGATTCTGATCCGAAGAAGGAATTTGACGAAACCATACTTAAATCAGAAGCAATAACCAAAGCTATGGGAGCTTAGATTAAACAAGTTAACTGCCTAATATCATTATACATTTAGGGACTTATTATGACAGATTATATCTTCATAGATGGATCTAGAGTCAAAAATTCTCTTTCGATAAGGTCCTTGTTCTATGGGGAGGGGCTATTTGAGACTTTCAGGTATAAAAGTATGCTCCCAGCTCTAATTGACAAGCATCTACAGCGTATGGATGGGGGAGCTAAACTGTTAAAGGTTCCATTTCCTGAAAAAGAGTATATTAAGGAGCTTGTTGAAAAGGCTATATTGGAATCCGAACTCAAAGATGCATATGTGAAAATATGTCTTCTTTCGGACGGGGAATCCGTTTTCCATAAAACTGCCAAAACATCACAAGTGCTTGTGATCATTAGAGAATATGAGCCTCCTAAGCAATCTGTAAAAATAAAAGTCAATTCTTTTAAAAGAATCTCAGAGTCTCCTTTGCTCAATGTTAAGTCTCTGAGCTACTTAGAGAATATACAGGCACGAAGAGAAGCCTCCCGTTCAGGTTTTGATGAATCTCTATTTTTGAATGAAAGGGATGAAGCAATGGAGTGCAGCACAAGTAATATTTTCTGGTTTAATCGTGATACACTTTTTACTCCAGCCAGGGAATGCGGCCTTCTTTCGGGGACTACGCGTGATTTAATATTAAGTTTTATAACAGAGTGCGGTATGAGCTCTGTAGAAGGTCAGTTTTCGTTAAATGATTTGATTGCT
>DAOVUC010000033.1 GCA_030632765.1 Candidatus Dadabacteria bacterium | reverse complement strand
TCGAACGTAAAAGGGGCATTTTCGGTTATGGATGATCATAAGTCTAGGGGGAAATCTGTAATGCTTGTAGATGATGTGTTTACTACTGGCTCAACGAGCGATGAGTGCTCTAAGATGCTACTTAATTCAGGAGCTTTCAAGGTTCAGGTAATAACGCTTACAAGGGCTAAAAGGATGTAGTAATGATTTGACTTTGAAGGACCTTTACTTTAGATTTAAACCATAAGATTAAGTAGATTACTTAAACCATGTACGGAAGATTTGTCGGACTAGATATAGGTAGTAAAGATATTAGAGTTTCCTTAATTAAGAGAGGATTAAGGGATGTCCAATTGCTACAGACAATACGGACAGAAATATCTCCTTCTCCTAGTGGTGATTCAAATTCTATAGCGGAAGTATTTAAGGCATATTCGCTTCCAAAAGGTGATATAGCTACTTCTGTTGCAGAGAATCCAACCTCAATCAGAGTTATTAAGTTTCCATTCTCAGATCCAAAGAAGATCGACCAGGTTTATGAATACGAGCTTGAGAATATTTCCACTTTTGATCCAAGAGAAAAAATACATGGTTACCACCTTGTTAAAAACGAGGTTGGAAGTGAGGCACTTGTATGTGTCTTTGAGAAAAACCAACTAGAGGAATTGATTAATTCCTATAATGAAAATGGAATAGATCCTAAAATTATTACTTATACTCCGCTGGCGTTTGGAGCTTTAAACGATCTGGTTACAGGAGAGAGGCCTTTACTTTTAATAGATATAGGGGAAACAGAAATTAGTTATTCTCTATTTGATGAAAGCGGCATCAGGCGTGTAAGGTCATCTACTAAACCCGTAGAATCCTTTTTCTATAAGCTTAATCAAAATGGCGACTCTCGTGATGGTAGAGATTATAGCAATATGGTCATTGGAGAAGATGAAGGACAAGACATAAAAGAGTGTTTATCCCTAATAATTAGTGAAATAAAAAAGACCATACAGTTTTTTGAGATTGAGCTTAAAGATAAAGTTAATACAGTGGAGCTTTCGGGGTCTTTGTCACTCATTGAGGGTTTTAGTGACTTTCTTAAAGACGAGCTTAACCGAGATGTTAGAAAGATATATATCCCCGAGCTTGGCGTTGATAACTCGCCTATATTTGCAAAGTCTTATGCGCTGGCCCTTTACGGTAGTACATTTAGAAATGGGTATTTAAACTTCCGGGAAAACGAATTTAAATATGTAGGGGTAGACTATGAGCTAAGAAAGGTCTTCATGGTCCCCGGAGCATTACTTGCTATTTTAATACTATTTTTAATATACGGTTCTGCCTCCCGATACTATGAACTTAAAAGTAGTGTAGATGAGATGGAGACTCAAATAGCCCAGGTTGTCAAAGAGACATTTCCTGAGGTGAAGGTGATTCCAAAACCAAAACTGTTTATGGAGAGTGAGGTTGGAAAGGTTAGAGAGAAGCTTGAACTGATTGAGGGAGTCCAGGGTGAGATTACACCGCTTGACGCCTTGAAAGACATCTCCGGCAGCTTACCGGAGAGCCTTAAGTTAACCGTTAATCAAATAAAGTTTGAAACCGCCAACAAAATAAAGATAGAAGGTGTATGCGGGTCATATCAGGAAGTTGCAGAAATAGAGGAAGCACTTACAAAATCGGGCATGTTTGAATCAGTGACGAGAAATCAAACCGGAAATGCTCCCAACGGTAATACGAAATTTGAGATATCCGTTGTACTAAAATCAAAGGTATAGTATGGATATAGATAAAATAAAAGAAAATATAAAAGGTTTAATAGACCAGTCTCGTGAGAAACTACAAACTTTATTCTCTACCGAACGGGATAGAAGAGCGCTCCTCATCGGCGGGGTAACTATAGTCTTGGTAGTTTTCTATCTGGTTTTTCATTCATTTTCTTCTGGTACCAGAAACCTAGAAAAGAGGTCCGCTCTACTTGAAAAAGAGCTTAAAGAAGTAAAAGTGCTGAGAGCCGAATATGAAAATTCGAATAAGAAGATTGCCGAGCTATCAAGCAAAATAAAGAAGGAAAAGGAAGCCCTTATTTCGGTGGTTGAGAAAATACTGTTGGATGAGAAACTTGATAGAAAGAATTTTTCAATAAGAGATGTAAATTCCAGAACTAACTCTGATGAAGACTTTTATGAGGAAAAAAGTGTTGATATTGAGTTAAATAAAATATCGCTCTCAAATTTGGTAGATATTTTATTTAAAATTCAAAAGAAAACCTCGCTTAAAGTTTCAAATTTAAATATAAGCACAAAGTCTGGTAAATCTGATTCGATGAATGTGAAGTTACGCATATCGACCTATGAATTCAAGCAGGTGAGTTAATATGAAAGATAAGATCAGGAATTATAAATATTTCGTACCGTTATCGTACATAACTTTCTTCGTAGTGGCTTTCTTTGTCTTTTTAATTATGACTTTTCCGGGAGATATTGTAAAGCAACGAATAGTATCGGAGATTCAAAACAGCACCCCCTATAAGGTCGATATCCAAAGTGCGGATGTTTCAGCTCTGCTCAATGTAAATCTTAAAGGTGTTAAAATATACAAATCTCAGAATCAGTTTTTGGAACTCGACAGTTTAACTATAAAACCCTCACTATTTTCGGTCTTTTCTGATTCTCCCAAAGTCCCCTTTAATGCAAAGCTGCAAGGGGGGGAAATAGAAGGCACGGTTAGATTAAGCAAGCAAAATAATGGCATTCAAGAGATACAAGCCACTATAAAGCAGGTCAAGGTTGATTCAATTCCTGCTCTGATTTCACAGGATGGTGAAGGGGGGATACTAATAAATGGAGTTATGGATGGGGAGCTTTACGTTCAGTTTGACCCTATGCCTAAAGGAGAGTTTAGCTTTGAGGTAGAGGAGCTTAATATAGATAACCTAAAGGTAAAAGGTATGAAACTCCCGAGTTTAAGTAATCTGAAATCAAGATTTAACGGTAACATAGAGGATAATCTAACGAATATCAAAGAGTTAAGCATGAAGGGCAACGGAATAGATATTCAAATCACCGGCACCGCTCCCATTCTCTGGGAAATTTCTAAAGGCGGTATTCTGGACTTAGGATACCGAATTGAAATAACCAATAATGATCTTGCCAAATACAAGACGTTCTTGTCCCCTTATTTAGCTAAACATCGCGACGGGAGTTTAGGTGGTAAGATCTTGGGTACTATTAAGAACCCGAGATTCGAAAAGGATTCCGTCAAGAGGTTTTAGTTTCTATTCTAATCTGAGGTGTCTTTGTTTTGACTGAAAAGGAACTAGAGGAAAAGCTTAGCCTGGAGGGCTTTTCAGGTATTTTCGTTCACCGCGACAGCCCAAACGCATACTATCCTGACCATACCCACTGTGGTATGACAGCACATATTGTTCTAGATGGCGATATCACAGTCACTTCAGGGGGGCAAACCACTACATTTGAGCCGGGACAAAGGTTTGACGTGCCGGCAGGTGAGGTCCACTCGGCAAAAATAGGACCGAACGGCTGCCGTTATATGATCGGCGAAAAATAGAAGTCCCTTAATCTTATTATAGACTATCCCACCATATTTCTTTTAGAAATCTGCCATATTAATTTATTGGAGCCTTGATAACTGATTTATGATATCCTTTCTTCTAGGGGTGAAATCATGAGAAAAATATTCATTCTTGAAATCTCAGTAGTAGCTTTCCTTGTTTTGATTTCAATGACCTTCACCGTGGAAGCTGAAAAAGGTGAAGAAAAAGCAGTGCAAGAAATGGAGATAAAGGGAATTGCCTTTGATCAGAATGTGCAAAGCCCTGTAGTGCTTTTGACGGATAAGGAACAAAATACAGTCCTCCCAATTTGGATTGGTTTATGTGAAGCACGATCTATTGAGTTAGGATTGTCTGAAATAGTTGTCCCTCGTCCTCTCACTTATGATTTAATTGCGGCAATTATTAGAACGATGGGAGCCAAGGTAGAGAGGATAGTAATTGTTGATCTTCGTGATGAGGTTTTCTACGCTCAAGTGGAGGTCTCGGTAGGAGGCAAGGTGTCAAAAATTGACGCCCGCCCCAGTGACGCGATCGCACTGGCGTCAAGAATGAATTCTCCAATTTTTGTAAAGAAAACGGTTTTAGAGAAGGCTGCCATCAAAGACTCAGATAAGGAAAAACGAGGGCTCTAATTCTTTTACGATGTGGTAACAATACCACTCATTTATATCCCTTCTTTGCAAGCATTAATACAAAATATAGGCGTAAATACAGACATCGGGTCAATATAACTTCTTGATTTCAATTCCGAACCTGTGATAAGACTGTATCAACCAATTTGTATATAAACAAAATAAAGGGGGATGTAGAATGATAAGTAAAAAAAGTATGTCAATATTTGTAGCTACTTTTCTTGTTATTGGTTTCTTCTTTCTAGCTTTACCTGAGAAGGGGTATTCGGGAGTTGAGCCACTAGGATGTTGCGAGTTTGAGGTTAAGGCTGAGCCGAGCCTTTTTTGTCAAAATATTTTCAGCGAGGAAGGCGTCACGGAATGTAATGCAGAAGGGGAATTTTTCGAAGGTGAGGTTTGTAGTATTAATGAGACCTTCTGTACCAATCCTGCAAGTAACGTCCCAACCCTATCTGAATGGGGACTAATCGCAATGGCGGGAGTTTTGGGAATAGTTGGATTTATGGTTATGAGAAGAAGGAAAGTAACTGCTTAAAACCTAAAATCATTTCAAATTAAAAAAAACTTAAGGGGAGCATGGACCCCCTTTTTTATTCTATTTCCCTTAGTTTATTTCTTCTCCTCTATTTTGTATTACATAGGACTATTGATGTAAATTACCCAAGTTATGATAAGATTTGACTTATATTTTCCCTGTTGCTATCATTGTCACAAACCTTTTTAAAAGAGAGAAAATGGGCTCCTCAAATAACTTCGACAACTTTAGAAAAAAGATAGATTCTCTTGATCAGGAGATACTTAAGCTCCTAAACGAGCGCGGTGATATAGCGCTTGAGATTAGAAAGCTGAAAATGGAGAATTCCGTAGGGGTATATGATCCGGTTAGAGAGATGCTTATTGAAAAAAAATTAAAGGAACTTAATGAAGGTCCACTCTCGGACGATTCAGTTTTAAATATTTTCAGGGAAATAATTTCCGCTAGCCGCTCACTACAGCAGCCTACTAGGGTTGCGTATCTGGGACCTGAAGGGAGCTATTCTCACCAGGCCTCCTTTCATGAGTTCGGGGGCTCAGCTGAGCTTATACCGGTAGGAAGCTTCGAAGAAGTGTTTGAGGAAGTGGAAAACCAGAGAGTCTCATTTGGAGTTGTGCCGGTGGAGAACTCAATTGAGGGTTCAGTAGGGATGGTGCTTGATCTCTTGTCTCGGTCGCATCTTCAGATAGCGGCTGAACTCTTTGAGCGGATAAACCACTTTTTTCTATCCAAAACGGGAAACATTAATGATATTAAGGTTGTCGCATCTCATCCTCAGGCGATTGGTCAATGCAAGAAATGGATAAGCAAAAATATTCCAGGCTTGGAGCTCCTAGAAACTTCAAGCACAGCTGAAGCCGCCAGGCTTGCTACAAGAAAGAAAAATCTTGCCGCCATAGCAAGTGAACACTCAGCCTCCATATATAAGCTCAATGTTATTCAAAAGAATATTGAGGAGAGCAGCCTGAACACAACGAGGTTTTTTGTAATAGGTGATCGAATCAACAAACCAACAGGACAAGACCGGACCTCAATCGTGTTCTCGTTAAAAGATATACCGGGCGCTTTACAGAAGGCGTTTTTCCAGCCCTTTTCTGATGCAAAAGTGAATCTTTCAAAAATAGAATCGAGACCTTCCAAGGAAAGGCGCTGGGAGTATTTATTTTTTGTAGATTTCAAGGGTCATGCTCAAGATAAGCTTATAAAGGGCTTGCTATCAAAGCTGAATAAAGACTGTGTTTATCTGAAGGTGCTGGGTTCTTACCCTGAGGGCAAATTAAGTAAATAAGCTTTCCAGAGCTCGTAAGTTCTATGTAGGCAGGGTTATTATAAACCTGCTTCCCTTTCCTTCCTCACTTTGAACTTCAATTTTTCCGCCGTGTATTATTACTATATGTTTTACAATGCTGAGCCCCAGCCCTGTGCCCCCCATCTTTCTGGACCGTGTTTTATCGACCCTATAGAATCGCTCGAAGATTCTTGGCAGACTCTCCTTCGGGATACCAATTCCGGTATCATGGATTTCTACTATAATCACTTTATTACGACTAGAGATTTCTATCCCTATTTTGCCATGTTCAGGTGTATATTTAACTGCATTATCTATCAGGTTAATGAACATCTGCTCAAGGAGAAATCTGTTCGCACTAATTATATGCGCGCTTTGGGTGATTTGGAATGATACTTCAAGACCCTTTTCAGTAGCTTTAGTTTTAAGAGCCTCAAGTGATGATTTAATAATTTCATCAATATTTACTTCTTCAAAATCGCTGTTTTCCTTTTCTTTTGATAGTGCATCCCTACCCTCAACCTCAGATAAAACTAAGAGATCCGACACTATATTAATGAGCCTATCGGCGTGGCGGTTAATAATACTTAGAAAGTGCTTTTGGTCCTGAGGGCTCTCAAATGCCTCTTCTTCAAGGGTCTCCGTGTAACCTTTTATAGCCGTGAGCGGGGTTCTGAGTTCATGTGATACGTTGGCAATAAAATCGGCTTTTATATTCTCCAGCCTTTTAAATTCTGTAATATCGAACATTACTACTATGACTTCTTTTTCGGGGGAATTGAGTGGAATGACATTAGCCAAATAATATCTTTCTTCAGGATAAAGGTAGAAAATTTCCTTTTTGTCCGGCTTCCAATCCTCAAGTACACCTTCTATAAGCTTTATTACTTCTCTATTTCTAAATACTTCCCAATAAGGCTTTTGAAAAGGGTCGTCCGTAAGATTAAGCATCTCTTTAAGCGTATTGTTGGTAAGTACTATCTTTCCTTTTTCTGATACAACCATAACACCTTCGCTCATAGCACTAAGAACGGCTTCGAGCTGGTTCTTTTCGTGAGATAGCTGTTTGAATACTTCATTTAGTTTTTGAGCCATGTGGTTTAATGCCCGGGTTATTTTGGGTATCTCTCCCTTACTATCGGATACCGGTATTTGGACGTCCAGGTTACCTTTGGCAAGCTCATCTGAAATATTGATTATTCCCGCAAGGGATTTGGTCATAGTTCTTGATACTGCCAATGATAGAAATAGGGCAAGTATAGTTAGCAAGATCCCCATATAAATTACTTTTGATTCAAGTGGTATTAGTGCTTGTTGAATAATGCTTAACGGAAGAGCTGTCCTTATTATAGTTTTAGTTTTTCCATTTTCATCTTGATGGGGAACCGCAACGTAAAACATTTCTTTTTGAAGAGTTGAGCTATAGCGAGTGCTTTCTCCAATCTCATTATTAAGGGCCTGCTTAATTTCAGGTCTCTCTAAATGGTTTTCCATCTCCCAGGGGTTTTTCTTAGAGTCACCTAAGACCACGCCGTTTTTGTCTATAACAGTGATCCTGATCCCGGTTTTCTCCCCCAGGCTTGATACTGTTGATTGGACCCCTTCTATGGTTGGATTCTCTAAAGATGGTTTAAGAACTTGAGTGCTCAGATTTGCAGCTGTCTGTAGCCTTTCTTTAGTAAGCGATTTATCGTATTTATTTAATTCTCCGATTACCAAGAACGTGAAAAGAAATAAGACCAAGACTATGATTAGAAAGCTAGATATAAACTGTTTCCAAAATATGCTCAACTGTTACCTACTCTTCTAATTTATATCCTATACTTCTTATCGTTTTAATCATGCTCCCGGCAATACCGAGTTTTTCTCTTAGGTTTTTAATGTGTACGTCTATTGTTCTATCATATACCAATTTTTCGTCTCCCCAAAGCCGTTTCTTTTTTAAGAGCTGGTCCCTAGTAAAAACTCTCCCTTCTCCTTCAGCGAGAACTTCGAGGATTTTAAACTCTGTTGTAGTAAGATTTATCCTGTTGTTATCAACGCTCACTTCATATTTTTCTGTGTTCACTAAGAGAGGCCCAATCTTGATAACGTTCCCCACATTTTCTACTGCACTTGTTCTTCTAAGCACAGTTTTTACCCTAGCCACCAATTCCCTAGGACTAAAAGGTTTTACAATGTAGTCATCAGCGCCTAACTCAAGCCCAACTACTATATCAGCTTCACTTGCTTTGGCGGTTAGCATAATTATAGGTATAGAGCTTGTGCTGTTTTTGTTTTTTAAGATCCTGCAGATCTCAAGACCGTCTATCCCGGGGAGCATAATATCCAAAACTGCAAGATCAGGAGCCACTGACTCAAGAAAGGATAGAAAATCCCTGCCGTTATGAAATTCTTTTACTTTAAATCCCTCTCTTTTTAAATGATGGCTTACAAGATCGACTATATCTTCTTCGTCATCTACTATAGTAATTAGTTTCTCAGACATGGTTTTATAGTTCCTGGGTAGAAATATTCTCTTGGGAATTTACCTATAGATTAAACGAAACCTTTTTTCTTGCAAGAAGCCCCGCCCATTCTTAACTGAATCTTAACATTAATTTCACACCAAATTTATTTTACTTCTTTATCCTCTAGTTCTAATTATATTAAAATGGATGGTGTTGAGAGATGAAATTGCTTTTAAAGTTGCTAATATTTGCAGCCATTTTCCTACAGGTCCCACTGGCCAATTCTCAAGCACGGTCTACCGAGACAGATGACGCTGAAAATGCAGCTGGGGTTCTTTCCAAGGAAGAAGAAGCTGACAAGCCGGTTATTAACAAAATAGTGTCCAGACCCAGGGCCATTTATAACTATTTAAAATCCCATTACAATGACGGCCTTGTTTTCGAGTCGAAAAACGGAAATTTTAGGGTCAGGTACAGAACACGTGTCCAGCTTCAATTTTCTGTAACCGATCAAGATAATAATAGTACAGATACGGAATTCTTTCTTAGAAGGTTGAGGTTAAAGTTTGACGGTCACGCTTTTAGGCCATGGCTTAAATATGTTCTTCAGGTCAGCAGAGATGATATAAAGCTAAACCATCTGGGAGACGCAAGCGGAATACAACTTAAGGATGCGTATGTTGATGTTGTGTATCTGAAAGAGATATTTCCCAGAATAGGACAGTTTAAGATTCCATTTAATAGAGAAGAGCTAAATTCCTCCTCTGCACTTCTATTGGTTGAAAGGTCGATTGTGAATACTGAGTTTGCTTATGCCAGGGATAGGGGCATAAGTTTATACGGTATCTTGGGCAAACACCTGGAATACGGAACGGGTGTATTTATCGGAGACGGGACACAGGGAACTGAAGAGGGAACAGCTGTAGGATCCAATTTATTTGCTACGAGGGTTCAGTTGGGTTTTGGCGGAACACTGCAATACGGCAGTGGGAGTTTCCCGACGAGTGGAGATTATAAGCTGGTGTCGGATTTTACTAAAGTGCCCGTATTTGTTTTTGGAGTGGCCTTTGTGGGAATACCGGATTTGGACATAAGGGGGAAAACGCCCGATTCGGGAGCCTTGGTAGAGAGATTTGCCGAATTGGGGATAGTCCGCGGCGGTGTTGCATCAATTACCGCTGATGCTGCGTATAAGCTGCCGATGTTTAATGTAGAAGGGGCTTATCTTGGCAGATGGATAGATCCGGATGAAGGGGGTAGAGATACCGCCTATGATCAGGGATTACGTATACAGAGCGGATTATTTTTGGTACCCGACTTTATAGAGGTTGCGGGAAGATGGGCGTATATATTTTATGATACCTCTCCAAACGTGGTTGGAATAGGTGCAATCGTAAGAGATAGTAGTTGGGAGCTAACGCCCGGGATGAACATTTATATATCACGTAATAACAATTTGAAGTTACAGCTTAGTTACTCACTTATAAAAACCAGTTTTACCCAAGGAGCGCAGGACATTGATGAAAAAGTATTAAGGATGCAATTCCAGGTTCAATTCTAAACTTTATATAAGAAAAATGCATTTTTTTAATCATATACTTTTTGTTCTGGCT
>DAOVUC010000264.1 GCA_030632765.1 Candidatus Dadabacteria bacterium | reverse complement strand
TTCTTTCACACGAAGTCATCAGAGAGTCCAAAGTTTGTTTATCAATCTCGTTGCTTAAATTCCTCGAATCCATAGGGTTTTCGAATAATCTGAGACGGTCATTAAGCGCATGGTCCTGAACCAGAGTATTAAATATATATGTTAATACATGGGAGTTTTCTTTAAGACCAACAGTAAGACTCTTTGCCCCTGCTTTTCGCTTATTACGATCCGGATCATAGAGTAGGGCCAATATTTCAGTTTCAGAAAGGGATTTTGTCTTTCCATCGAGTCTGATTTTGAAACGAATGTTGTTCAATATCTCATCGAAAAGTCGTTTAAAGGCGCGTGAGCCCGTATTTGCTTTTTCATCCAGTATTTTCTCCTCAACCTCGCTTAATCTATGGGGTTTGTAACTTCTTTCCTGCTCTAAGAAGTGTTTGTATGGAGAAAGGATTTTATTGCCAAGGAGGGAATCTACTTTTTTGTTGCTTAATTTAATCCATTCAAGTTCAAAAAACATTAAATGTTTTCTTGCCTCAGTTGATTTCTCCTGGATCATCTGTAGAAAGGCCCCATTTTCAGGGTTCCCGGTATTTCCCGCGAAAACCAGATATGCAAATGACAGCAATTTCCCTATTTTCTCAGATATAGCTTCCAGGTCCTCTACGGCGCTAAAAAGAAACTTTGGAGCAATCTTGGGGGAATTTATTTTCCCTCTGTACTTTTTTTCAAATGCTTCAGATTTCTGAAATAAATCTTTTATATCTCTTTGTATTCTTTTATCTTTAAGGCTTGAGTACAGATCTGATAAATCCCATGTTATTCCTTCAGCCCCTGATTTCTTTGCTTTCGCAGCTTTCGCCATTTGTACGTCCTCTTAGTTGATTAAGAATGATTAATATCTATATGATGCTTGTTAATAATAGGAAAGCTAGTAAGGAATAATTATTGATTCTGTATCTATTCTCCGCCTCCAAGCTCTTCTTTTACAATCTTGTTTACCGCCTGTCCGTCTGCCTTGCCTTTCACCGTAGGCATTAATACCTTCATTACCTTCCCGATGTCCTTCATGCTTTGAGCTTGAGTCTGATCTATAGCATTTTTTACTGCAGCCCTTATTTCATCCTCGCTCATTTGCTGAGGCATATACTTCATAAGGATTTCAATTTCAGCCTTTTCCTGGTCCGCAGCATCGGGTCTATTCACTTTTTCAAATTCCCTGGCCGCGTCTCTTCGCTTCTTAATCTCAGCTCCAACAACACCAATGACACCTTCGTCTGTAAGCTCCTCTTTCTTATTGTCGATCTCTTTGTTCTTTAAAGCAGCCTGTAGCATCCGCAAAACAGACAACTCAAGAGTCCTTTTGTTTCTGAGAGCGTTTTTCAAATCTTGTGGTATTTGTTCTTTTAATCCCATATTGTTCTCCAATTATTTATTGCCACTTAGTTTAACCGGAACGCAAGGTTATTAAATACTAATCCACTTCTATGACTACTCAATTACATATATATCAGGCAAGTTACGTCCCTCTTCTGCCAAATCGGTCCCGTATCCGACAATAAATTTATCGTCTATCTCAAATCCAAAATAGTCAACAGTTATATCGGCCTCTCTGCGCTTTCGTTTCTTAATTAATGCGCATGTTTTATATGAAGCGGGATTATTAGAAATAATAGTTCTCTTAATGAAGTCTGACGTTACGCCCGTATCAATTAAATCTTCAACTAGAAGAACGTGTCTATCCCTAAGTGATATTCCAGTATTGGTTATAAGCTCTATATCCCCCGCTTGTGTTGCTTCTTTATAGCTCGAGACTCTAATAAAATCGATTTCAATCTTGAGTTTGATGTGGCGTATCAGATCGGCGAGAAATATAAACCCCCCTTTAAGTACCCCTATTATTACTAGGTCTTTGTCTTTGTAATCCCGGGTGATTTCTCTTCCGAGTTGACTGACCCGGTTTGATATCTCCTCTGAGCTTAAGAGTAATTTAGCTTCCCGTCCGCTTACTTCTGAAATCATGGATTTTTAGTTTATACGAAATTTGAATTCAGACCAATAAACTACAATCTTTGAACTCATGAAAGTGTCGTGGCATTGACTAAAGTTTCTGATATTTTATATTTTTGAGAAAAACAAGCTCTACAAAGAGAGGAGTTTAAACATTGAGTTTTAGAAAACCACAAGAGCAGCTCGAAATTATAAAGCGTGGCACATCTGAAATCATTTCAGAGGAAGAGCTTCTATCAAAGCTAAAAAGATCAGCTGAGAAAAATGAGCCTCTAAGAATTAAAGCTGGATTTGATCCGACAGCTCCTGATCTTCATCTGGGTCACTGTGTGCTTTTAAAGAAATTAAGAGAATTTCAAAATTTGGGACACACTGTTTTATTTCTTATCGGTGACTTTACCGCTATGATAGGTGACCCCTCCGGAAGATCAGAGACCAGACCGCCCCTTGCCGAGGCTGAAGTCAAGCAAAACGCCGAAACTTACGAGAGACAGGTTTTTAAAATACTTGACCGGGACAAAACTGAGGTTGTTTTTAATTCTACCTGGCTTGCTAAGATGACTGCCGCCGAATTGCTTAAACTTTCGACCCTTGAGAACGTGGCCCGGATGCTTGAGAGGGACGATTTTGATAAACGCTACAAGGGCGGGGTCTCAATTTCAATTAATGAACTTTTATACCCTCTAATCCAGGCCTATGATTCTGCTCAGATAAAAGCCGATGTAGAGTTTGGCGGTACTGATCAAACATTTAATATTCTCTTAGGGCGGGATGTGCAGAGACATTATGGGCAGGATCCTCAAGTGGCAATTCTTTTGCCAATATTAGAAGGTCTCGATGGTGTGAGGAAGATGTCCAAATCTCTTGGGAATTATATTGCGGTCGAGGACACCGCGGTGGATATTTTCGGCAAGGTAATGTCTGTGTCGGATGAATTAATGTGGCGGTACTATGAACTTTTAACGTACAGAGGGGATAAAGAAATTGATGAACTAAAATTGGGGCATCCAATGGACGCGAAGAAAGCTCTCGCCGTTGAGTTGACGGCGTGGCTTCAGGGTGAGGATGAGGCTTTAAGGGCGAA
>DAOVUC010000223.1 GCA_030632765.1 Candidatus Dadabacteria bacterium | reverse complement strand
TAAAAGTTTCAGACGCATAGGATTTAAAATTTCTTAGAGTAAGGGATTTAAGTATCACGGGTACGCTGCATATTCAGTGTTGGATACAGTATAATAAATATAAGAGTTTTATTCAATTATTTGGTTTCGATGCTAATTTCTTCTTGACCGTAATTGTGTTAGCAGTATTATTTTTTAAAGGCTTAAATTATGAAAGCACTTAAGATATGTGAGATTGCAAAGAAGGACTCTGGAAAGGGTTTTGCGAGGCTTAACTCCGCAGATATGCGTGAGCTGGGCGTTGAGGCATGGGATCTCGTTGAGATTGGGGGGAAGAGAAAAACCATTGTTAGAGTTATGGCTCTTGATAAATCATCTAATAAAAAAACGATCATAGAAATTGATTCAGTCACCAGGGAAAATGCGCGTGTTGATATAGATGAGCACATTTTTGTTAAAAAGGTCGACTCGAAATCTGCGACAAAAGTAGTCTTAGCGCCCAAGAACCAACACATTCTATATAACGGAAATGAGAACAAATACTTACGGGACCGCCTCGATGGCTTTCCAATAACTTTGGGAGATAAACTGAGAGTAAATCTTCCTGGGTCAAAAAATGAAGACTTTCAAATCATTGGGATAATGCCATCAAACTCGGTGATAATCAGGGCCTCAACTAAGCTAGATATTAAAAAAAGGCCTAAAGATAAATTTGATAGTTCCAAAGTCAGTTATGAGGACATTGGAGGAATGAGTGAGCAGTTAAGGAAGGTAAGAGAAATAGTTGAGTTGCCGATTAAATACCCGAAGTTATTTAATAAGATGGGAATAAATCCGCCAAGGGGGATACTCCTTGTTGGACCACCTGGTAGTGGAAAAACCCTATTAGCCAAGGCGGTGGCTCACGAAACTAATGCCAATTTCCAGGTAATTAACGGCCCTGAGATAATGCACAAGTTTTATGGAGAAAGTGAGGCTCGCTTAAGGGATATATTTGAGATTGCTACGAGAAATCAGCCTTCAATAATTTTTCTCGATGAGCTCGATGCAATAGCTCCTAAGAGAGATAAAGTCTCAGGCGATGTAGAGAAAAGAATCGTAGCGCAGCTTCTTTCGTTAATGGATGGATTAAAGGACAGAGGAAATATCGTAGTCATTGGAGCTACAAACCTCCCTTCCGCTCTCGATCCAGCACTGAGGAGGCCGGGCAGATTTGACAGAGAAGTGAGCCTGGACGCGCCGGACCGCAATGGAAGACTTCAGATTTTAGAAGTTCATTCTCGTGGAATGCCTCTTGATGAGGACTTGGATCTAGAACGCCTTGCCGATTTAACGCACGGTTTTGTTGGAGCCGATATTGAGAACCTGTGCAGAGAAGCCGCGATGAAGGCCCTTAGAAAATCGCTACCTGACTTTGATGAAGACGAAAACAATGTGGAGTCAAAAGACCAAAACATAAGACCGATTTTGGTAGTAATGAGCGATTTTATGGATGCTTTAAAAGAGATCGAGCCATCAGCAATACGGGAAATATTTGTCGAAATATCAAAAGTTACATGGGAAGAGATAGGCGGGCTAAAGGATATTAAACAGAAACTCGTTGAAGCCGTTATCTGGCCACTTACTCATAAGAACCTTTTTGAACTTACAGAAGCTAAAGCACCTAAGGGAATATTATTGTGCGGTCCCCCTGGTACCGGGAAAACCCTGGTCGCAAAAGCGCTTGCAAATCAAAGCGGGGCTAACTTCATCTCCATCAAAGGCGCTGAACTACTTTCAAAATACGTTGGGGAATCTGAACACGCTGTAAGGGACGTTTTCAAAAAGGCTAAACAAGTAGCTCCCTGTATAATATTTTTTGATGAAATAGACGCACTAGCCCCGTGCAGAAGAGAATCAGATGGAACCCGGGTTTCCGAAAGGGTAGTTAGTCAGCTACTTACTGAAATGGACGGAATAGAGGATTTAAGAGAAGTCCTAATTCTTGCTGCAACCAACCGGGCAGACATAGTAGACCCTGCCCTTCTTAGGGCTGGGAGATTCGACATTATTCTTAACTTCCCATATCCGGAAGAAAAGGAATTATATGAAATACTCAAAATTCATACCCGCGGAAAACCTATATCCAAGGATGTAAAGCTAAAAGAAATAGCAGCGCTAGCTAAAGGATTCTCAGGGGCCGATATCGAGCTTCTTTGTCAAAGGTCATCAATGATTGCAATAAGAGAGCATATTAAGAACCGTAAAAAAAGTTTAAAGATAACTCCGGCCCATTTCACAGAAGCACTGCAAGAAATAAAACAGAAATTATCCGCCCATTCTAAACAAACACTCAAAGGTCGCCCGGATTAGTCCCGTGCCTAGTGAAGTTACCCTTCTTTACATATTCTCTTTCATTTTTGGATCAATAATTGGCAGTTTCTTAAATGTCTGTATTTACAGACTGCCTAAAGAGGAGTCAATCGTCTATCCCGGCTCACACTGCACTTCCTGCAAAAGGAGCATCAACTTTTATCATAATATTCCAATACTTAGCTACATATTTTTAAAAGGTAGATGTTCATATTGTAATTCGAAAATTCCATTTATTTATCCCACCATTGAAACTCTTACAGGACTATTGTTTGTGGCAACTTTGTGGAGATTCGGGCTAGGTCCGGACACTATATTTTATTTAGTATTCATTTGCGGGTTAATAGTAATCACATTTGTGGACCTTAAGCATATGATAATCCCAAACGTAATCACTTATCCCGGAATTATAGTAGGAATCCTGTACAATGCACTTATCACGAACTGGCATAACAGCCTGGAGTCAGTAAATAGTTTCAGCTTTGGAATCCTAAATTTCTTTGAGCTCCTAAATGAAATACCTATATTAGATTCTTTATTCGGAGTAATATTAGGAGGGGGAATATTGCTTCTAATTGCCTATACGTATGAAATAATTAAAAAGAGACAGGGTATGGGTATGGGAGACGTGAAGCTACTTGCATTAATAGGTGCTTTTTTAGGTTGGCAGGGAGTGTTCTTTGTAATATTTTTAAGCTCTATCCTGGGATCCGTAGTTGGACTTTCGATAATTATCGCACGAAGGGGAGATTTAAAATACGCCTTTCCCTTTGGCCCATTTCTTTCAATTGCGGCAATTATTTATATCTTTACAGGCGGTTTCAAAATCTTCCTATAACTGTAGCATCAGCCAAATATAAAACAGACTTAATATATTAATATTCTATAAATACCTGCTCCCATCTAAAATCTTGTCTCTTTATAAGTTCTCTAACTGTGGTTAAATAATCCTTATGGGCAAGAAAATCGTAGTCATAGGAGGAGGAATAACAGGACTAAGCGCGGCACACCGTATCATCGAAATACAAAAAGAAAACAATCTTGATCTCGAAATACTTTTAATTGAAAAAAGCGATAAACTGGGCGGAGCTATTTCTACTATTAATAAAAATGGATATCTAATAGAATTAGGGCCAGATATGTTCTTCACAGAAAGGCCATGGGCTCTGAACTTATCTAAAAGGCTCTCTCTGGGTCAGGAACTAATAGAAACCAACGAAAAGAAAAGAGGAACTTTCGTTCTATGGAAAAAAGAGCTAGTCCCTGTACCGGAAGGCTTCCTGATGCTGGCTCCCTCAAAAATACGGGCTTTTGTGAGATCCTCTCTATTTTCCTGGCGAGGAAAATTAAGGATATTAATGGACCTATTCATATCCAAAAAAGAGGTTAGAGATGAGAGCCTCGCATCTTTTGTCAGACGCCGATTCGGGAATGAAGCATTGGAGAGAATAGCACAGCCG
>DAOVUC010000084.1 GCA_030632765.1 Candidatus Dadabacteria bacterium | reverse complement strand
ACCCTCTTTATAAAGCCAACAGGAGCGAGCCCCCCGAAGACCTTGTTCCCCAATTTTCTAAGATATATGAAATGGTAGACGCATTTAATATTCCTCAGGTTCAGTTAGAAGGGTTTGAAGCAGACGATCTGATGGGCACGATCTCAAAAGACGTTGAGAAAGGAGATGCTAAAGTAGTTTTAGTTACGGGAGATAAAGATTTCTGTCAGCTTGTCTCAGATAAAGTCACACTTCTTGATACTATGAAAAATAAGATCACAGGGACTAAAGAAGTCAAAGAGAAATATGGAGTTGATCCAGACAGAGTGATTGATGTATTTGCTCTTGCTGGGGATGCGGTCGATAACATCCCCGGAGTAAAAGGTATAGGCGAGAAGACCGCTGTAAGCCTGATTTCTAAATTTGGTTCACTGGACGAGCTTTTTAAGAATTTAGACGATGTTTCAAAAAGACATAAAACTCTATTAGAAGAAAAAAAGGAAGACGCTGTGCTTAGTAAAGAGCTTGTTACAATTAAAACCGATATAGATATTGAGACAAGCCTTGAGAAATTTAAATATAACGGATTTGATAACGATAAACTCAGAGAGATGTTTCAAGAACTCGAATTTAAGAACCTACTCCGGGAGCTGGGTGATGAAGGTACTTTGGAGAATGTAAATATCGGCGAAGGCACAGTTTCATATGATAATTATCATTTAGTTTTAACCGAGCCGGATTTGGATAAAGTTATTGATAGAATTAATGACACGGGTGAGCTTTCAATCGATTTAGAGACTACATCCCCAAGTCCTATGCTTGCCGAAATTGTGGGGATAGTACTCTGTCCCGCTCCCCATGAATCTTATTATGTTCCAGTTGCGCATAGGGCGCTCACCGATTCTTCGTCAACTCAACTCGATCTTTCCTTAGTGCTCGATAAAATAAAGCCAATTATAGAGAGCGAAGAAATCAAGAAAATTGGTCAAAACCTCAAATATGAAATTGTTGTGCTTGAAAAATACGGGCTCAGCTTAAACGGTATCACTTTTGATACAATGATCGCGGCCCACATGATAGATTCATCCAGAAACAGCTACAGTCTGGATGAGCTTTCAAGATTGTATCTTGGGCACCAGATGATCTCTTATAAAGATGTGACTGGTACTGGCAAATCTAAAATCGGCTTTGACGAGGTAGAACTTGCTGTAGCCAGGGACTATGCCTCTGAAGATGCTGATGTTGCAATGCTGCTCAGTCAAATCCTTGCCCCTCAGTTAGATGAGATCAATTTAACCGATGTGTTTAGAGATATAGAGCTTAAATTTATTAGAGTTTTGGCAAAAATAGAGATGAACGGCGTTAAAGTTGACAGCGTTAAACTTAAGGATTTATCTAAGGAGTTTGATCAGGGACTAAAAGAGATAGAGACAGAAATTTTCTCAGAAGTAGGCTACGAGTTTAACTTAAACTCCCCCCTTCAGTTAAGAGAAGTTTTATTTGAGACCCTTGATCTTCCTCAGAAGAAACTTACGAAGACAGGGGAGCCTTCTACAGATGTAGAAGTTCTTACTGATCTGAGCAAGTTTCATAAGATCCCTGAAAAAGTTCTTGAGCACAGAACGCTCTCAAAACTTAAATCTACTTATGTTGACGCTCTTCCCAAGATTATTAACCCTAATACCGGGAGAATACACACTTCATTTAACCCCGTTGGTTCTTCAACCGGCAGGCTTAGCTCTAGTGATCCCAACTTACAGAATATTCCTATTAAAACCGCTCGGGGGAGGCGGATACGAGAGGCTTTCATTCCAGAGGAAGGATTTACTCTGCTTTCCTCGGATTACTCTCAAATTGAGCTCAGATTGCTTGCTCATTTCTCTGGAGATGACAGCCTGATAGAAGCGTTCTTAAACGACAGCGATATACATAACAGGACTGCTTCAGAAATATTCGGAGTAACACAAGACCTTGTAACGCCTGATATGAGAAGGCTGTCAAAAAACATCAACTTTGGCATTATATACGGTATTAGCGCATTTGGGTTAGCTAAACAGCTGGGTACATCGGTTTCAATCTCAAAGAGCTATATTGATGAGTATTTCAAACGCTACGGTAAGGTAAAAGAGTATATTGAGAAATCAATATCAGATGCGGCGACCAAGGGATATGCGGAAACAATTCTCGGGCGAAGACGACCCATTCCCGAGCTTCAGTCCAACAACAGGGGCTTACGAGGCTTCGGAGAACGGACCGCCATGAACACCCCTATTCAGGGTTCTGCCGCGGACATAATCAACATAGCAATGATCAGGATCAATGATAGGTTAGCAGACTATGAGTCCCGCATGATACTGCAAGTCCATGATGAACTTCTTTTTGAAGTGAAAAAAGATGAATTGGCCAGGCTTTCCAAAATGGTCAAAGAGGAAATGGAAGGTGCTTGGAGCCTAATTGTCCCAATAAAAGTAGATATAGGAACAGGGAAGAACTGGGCGGAAGCCCACTGATGTCTTCGACTTAAAATCCGGAATTTAATTACAACGGCCTATTTATTAATTTCCTACGAGTGTGCAACCGTCAGGCTCAACTACTGCTAATCCGGTCGATCGGATGGCGTTCTTTGCGCCCGTAATAATGCAACTGATCTCTGGATCTACAGTAACCTTTGAGGAACCCGATGCCCTAATACCGTTTTCCTTATCAGATGTTATAAAAATATTATTTGCCACAGGGTTTATTGTCATGGAAAGTTTGACAGAGGAGTTATCCTGTGAGTTTATCCCGTCTTTTTTGGCACTAACATTTATTTCCTCATCAGCCAGAAGATCGACACGGGCCAAACTCAGTGTCGTAATTCCTTCCGCACAATTGAAGAGGAAAATACTTCTAGCTGTGATCTCAACTGTGCTTTCACCCTTGGCCCTTATGCAGTTGTTGCCTTTGCCGTCAATCATGAAAGTGGCTTCTGTTGCATTAAATATAACTTGGTCAAAACTGGATAGCCGTAAACGTCTTTGATCAACAGTCCATACTGTAAAAGTTATCTCTGGAGTTATTGTATTGATTGTTTCATCTAAAGTTACGTCACTTCCTTCGGTTACACTTATCACTCTCGATAGTGTAAAATCCGACCCCTCAAATTCGATTGTAGCGAGATTGCTGTCGGGTTTATATGTAAGCCTAAATTCCCCTGATTGGTTTGTGCGGTCGGAAACTCGTCGCTTATTGTTTTCAAATATGCTGACTCTTATACCCGATACTTCACCCGTTCCACCTATAACTTGTTCAATAGTGCCTCGTATTGTTGTCTTATTATTACCGCCGCCCCCACTACTACTACACCCGACAACTCCAGTTGAAATATATGATGTTGCAACAAGCAGGATTAAAAGGAATGTATTTAGGTTCAAGATTTTTGGCATTTTGCATCCTCCGAATACTTAGTTATATCGACAAACATTGCAATTCAGTAATTATTATAATAACCGATAATGACGGATATTTATACAGAAAGTATGCTCACATAAACGGGGAACCCGAATTCAACAGCCTGTCTTTGACCTTATTTGTAAAATTGAATAGCATATTAAAAGAACTATGAGACTAAAAATCGGTGTTCTTGGAGCAACTGGGTATACGGGTGCTGAGCTGTTGAGGCTGCTTGCAAATCACCCTGGAGTTGAAGTGTTATGGCTCACCTCTGAGAAGTTTGCTGGTAAAGATATATCTGAAGTTTTTCCTCACTTAAGAGGTTTTCTCGAAATTGAGTGCAGTAGTGTTCAGAAGCTCAAGGAGCTAGATAAAGTTGATTTGGCCTTTTCCTGCCTTCCTCACGGGACCTCTATGCACTTTGTGAAGAGATTGCTCGATACGGGTGCTCGGGTGATTGATTTGAGCTCCGATTTCCGATTTTCTGATATGGGGGTTTATGAGGATTGGTTTAAATCGACACATAAATACAAGAATTACTTAAAAGAGGCTGTTTATGGACTTCCTGAAATATATAAAGAACAGATAATGGGCGCCCGGCTTATTGCAAATCCCGGATGTTACGCAACAAGCGTCATCCTTGGGTTGGCCCCACTTGCGGCCGAGGGATTACTCAAAGGGGATTCTGTTATAGCGGATATAAAATCAGGGCTCTCAGGCGGGGGGCGCGCCCCCAGTCTCGGACACCATTTCCCTGAGGCTAATGAGAGCGTGAATATCGATTCCGTTTCAGGGCACAATCAAAGACCGGAAATAGAGCAAGAACTTTCAAATCTTGCAGATACGAGTATAAAAGTCACTTTTATTCCTCATACGGTTCCGCTTAATCGCGGTATCCTGGCAACCGTTTACTGCCGATTGAAAAAGAAGGATTCGCTCGATAAGGCTTACGGTATATATGAAAAGTTCTATAGGCAAAAAAGATTCATAAGGTTATTAGAGAAAGGGAGTTATCCTTCTACTAAGAATGTCAGATACTCCAATATGTGTGATATAGGGGCAGGTTTTCAAGACGATGTTTTTGTATCCGTGGTTGCGCTTGATAATTTAGGTAAAGGGGCATCCGGTCAGGCCATACAAAATATGAACATAATGTTTGATTTTCCCGAAACTGAAGGGCTATTGTCTACGGCAATATATCCCTAGAGGGGTTTATTTTTATGAGCACGGTAAGGGAACTGTTTTTGTCCTCTGTAAAAAATTTCTCCGATAAAACCGCCGTTGTTGAGGATAACAAGAGAGTTAGTTATAGAGAGCTCGGCTCCATGGTAGGGAGCTTCTCTTCATTCCTCACTGCAAAGGGAATTAACAAGGGGGACACGGTTGCCATACTACTTCCAAACTCAATAGAGTTTGTAGTAGCATTTTTCTCCATAGCGAGCCTAGGGGCTATCTCTGTACCCATCAATACTGCTTTTAAAAAAGAAGAGATCGCATTCTATGTAAACCATTCCTCAGCCAAATTAGTATTAACTGAAGTTAAACTAAAATCACTTGCAGAAGATGCAGTGTCGGATACCAATACTTCAGTAGCAGTCGTTAAAGGTGAGAACGCAGAGTGGAATATTACGAAAGCGGATTCTAATCCGCCTGAAGTTTCTATAGAGCCTGATGACGAAGCTATATATCTTTATTCCACGGGCTCAACGGGAAAACCAAAAAGGGTTTCTAGAACACACCTTAACCTTGTAGCGCTTGCGGACAATCATACTGGGACTGTCGGCTGGACAGAGAATGATAAGATTTTATTTGCCGTTCCTGTCTCCCATACGTATGGTTTCGGCAATTTCATAAGCTCGATAAAAATTGGGGCTTCAATTATAGTCCTGGGTGATTTTAACCGAAATAGAGTGCTTGATTTGCTGGAAGAAGAATCCATAACAGTTTTTCCCGCCGTGCCTGTCATGCTAGATATGCTGGCAAAAACTTTTCTGCCTGAACCTAAAGACTTATCATCTCTCAAGCTCGTTATATCTGCGGGAGCACCCTTGTCTGAGAGAATATTCCATAGCTTCTATGAAAAGTACGGGATATATCCCAGACAGCTCTACGGTTCAAGTGAGACCGGCGTTATTTCAATAAATTTGAGTGATGATATAGAAAGTACTTTTAATTCTGTAGGGCGGCATGTGAATAATGTGGAGGTTCGTATTGTAGATGAAAACGGAAATAAAGTTGGGGTTGATGAAGTGGGGGAGATTGCTGTTAAAAGCCCATCTATGACGAGGGGATATTTTGGATTGCCCGAAGAGACGAAAAAAGTTTTTCGAGGCGGTTACTATTTTACAGGGGACTTGGGAAGAATTGACCGGGACGGGTTTATTTACATAGTCGGTCGCAAGAAATTCTTTATAAATATTAGCGGTAATAAAGTTGATCCGTCAGAAGTCGAGAACATTCTGTTAAAGCATCCTAAAGTTAAAGAGGCGGTGGTCTTAGGTGTTAATGATAGTGACGGAATTGAGAGGGTTAAGGCCGTTTTAATTGCGGATAAGGGCACTGGGAAAAAAGAAATTCTTGAATTTTGCAGAGATCAAATTGCGGAATATAAAATTCCTCGTATTATTGAGTTTAGAGATAAGCTGCCGAGAAGCCCTACAGGAAAGGTATTAAAAGAGGAATTAAAGTAATCTGTAAATCTAGGTTTCTGATATTAACATGGACATTGAAAAGAGAGTAAAAAAGGTTTTAATGAAGAATGCTCTTAAGGATATAGATCCCAAAGAGTTAAATATTGATTCTCCACTTATTGAGTACGGCGTTGGTCTTGATTCTGTTGCTACTTTAGAGCTCGTGGTCGCATTAGAAGAGGAATTTCAAATCCGTATAGATGAAAGCGAAATTACCCCCGAGACATTTGAATCTATTAAGAGTATTTCCTCTCATATATCTCAGAGGATTTAGAATATTTACTTTTTCGTGAGACCTTTATCTTTTAAATACTTCTCAAAGCTATTTGTAAATTCTTTCCTAACACGCTCACTAGCTTTTCCTATGGGTTCAATTACCGCCTTTTCGTATAGCTCAGATGCAGTAGCCTCAAGTTTGGCATCCCCCGTTGTACGCGCCAGTCTTAAAACTGCTATGGAGTTATAAAATATAGCCTTAAATAAAGCTTTCTTCGCGTCATTAACTTTAAACTCTTCTAATAATTTCTGAGCCTCAAGAAGCGCATAGAAACCAACACCGCAAAAAAGAGTGAGCAATTTTTTTGCCTCATCGGGCGACATGCCTTCAATCAGATAGACCAAGGGCGCCTCGACTATAGACTCGAGCTCCTTTTCGCTGCTGATGATATTGGCAAGTTCTTGTACCTTGTCGCCATCAGCGTTATCAAGAAGGTCCTTTAAAGCCCCCTGCACATACTGGAGGGCAAAACTATCTTTTATTTCCTCCGGGCTAAGTCCCTCAGATTTTAGAGCTTTAATATGCGCCAGTTTGTCTATCGTCTTTTCAGGGAACAGGAGTGTTGTCTTTGACTTACCTCCATGTGTCGATCTTTTTCTCTTCGGTTTCGGTATCAGACCTAGTTTGGCAGAGAGCTTAATTGTCTTCTCAGGATTTTCTCCAAGCCCGATTTTCCTTCTCTTAGCTTCTTTTATAATGTCCTCTAGTGATATATCAGCCATAGAAAGATATTACGCTGGTTGTAAAGCTCTTGTCAAACTCTCAAGCTATATTTTAAGAAGACCTGAAACTGTTCGTTGTTAAATACTGATTATAAAGTACTAACCTTTAGTTCTTGCGATT
>DAOVUC010000064.1 GCA_030632765.1 Candidatus Dadabacteria bacterium | reverse complement strand
TGTAGCTATTGTCTGTAACGATCAGGCATGGGGGATGACCAAACATCAGCTTGAAATAACATACGGTAAAAAACGTCCCAAGTTAGGGGTTGATCTCAATTTCACACCGTTTCACGAACTTGTAAAAGTTCTTGGAGGCTACGGTGAGCTTGTCAGTGATCCCAAAGAACTCGGCGGTGCCATTGAGCGGGCTTTTTCCTCAGGAGTTCCCGCGCTTATTAACGTCGTAACCGATCCTGATGCTGTAAGCGGGGCTACTTATGCAATAACAGAGGCGATGATGTCGGTTAACAAAAAATGAGTGGACTCGATAATATTCTCGTTTCACGAGTCGGAATTTAGTTAGTGAAAGCATCTCACAATACTTTCCTAAACAGAAACCATAGTGGATACTTTCACTCTGCGAAGAAGGACTACCTTAAAATTATTAATTAGAACTAATCTTTTCTAGCTTAGATATAACTTCAGCGGGCTCTGCACGTTTTGTGTAGTCGGCATCAGCAAATGCATATTGAACTGTTCCGTCTTTATCAATTACATATGTTCCCGGCATTGGAATCTCCCAGGAATCATCTCCGTTGAATTTCGGTATGTTAATCCCAAATTTCAAGTATATCTCATGCAATTCTGACGGCAGCTTAAAAACTAATCCGAATTGATTGGCTGTTTTATTTCCAACATCGCTTAATACGTCGAACTTTAGATCATTCTTTTCCGTAGTGGACAATGAATTGTCAGGAGTTTCAGGGGATATTGCTACCAAAGAAGCGCCCAAATCATTGATCTCATCCAGGTGTTTTTGGTATGCGTTTAATTCAAGATTGCAGTATGGACACCAACCGCCTCTATAAAAATTTAAAATAACAGGTCCCTTCTCCAGTAATGAGTGGAGATTGACTGATTCACCTTTAGGATTAGGAAGATTAAAATCGGGCGCTTTTTCTCCGACTTTAAGGGATTTCTCAGCAATTCCGCTATCTACTAGCCTCCGGGTTACGCCAAGCATCGTGTTTAATACTTCAGGCGGAACCTTCTTTGTAAATCCGTTGTATAATTCTTCTAACTCAATTTGTAAACTCATGATAATCTCCTTGATTTAGTCTTTCTTATGGTTTAGATACTAATACTAGGTGATAAGATTCAGGTTCTGTTTTTTAATAAGGGATGAAACACTCCAGTCATCACTCACGGAAAGCTTAATTCAGATTAGCAATAGTATGTTTTATGAAGTTTTTAAGACGGCGAGAAACGCCTCTTGAGGTATTTCAATATTGCCTACTTGTTTGAGACGTCTTTTCCCTTCTTTCTGTTTTTCGAGAAGTTTTCTTTTTCTTGTTACATCTCCACCATAGCATTTGGCGGTAACGTCTTTTCTGACAGGCTTGACCGACTCCCTGGCGATGATCCGGCTTCCAATAGAGGCCTGTATGATGACTTCATAGAGCTGTCTGGGGATGAGTGATCTAAGCTTTTGTATAAGATCCCTTCCCCTTTCATATGATCTTTCCTTATGAACTATTATTGAGAGTGCGTCAACCGGCTCCCCGTTTACAAGAACTTCAAGTTTTATAAGGTCTGAGCCATGATAGCCAATAGGTTCGTAATCCATCGAAGCATAGCCGCGTGATACGGATTTTAATTTGTCGTAGAAATCAAAGACTATCTCTGAGAGAGGAATTTCATATACTACAATTACCCTGTCTTGAGTTACATATTTGATATCACGCTGGGTTCCCCGTTTTCTTATACAGAGGTCAAAAATTGCCCCAAGGTACGTGCCGGGTGTGTGTATTGAAACCAATACATACGGCTCCTCAATTAATTCCATTTTATCAGGAGAAGGCAAGTCGCTAGGATTATCTACATAGGAAACTTTCCCATTTTTGTCAGTCGTTTTATATATAACAGTGGGTGCGGTTGATATTAGCTCAAGCTCAAACTCTCTCTCTAGTCTTTCTTTTACTATCTCCATATGCAAAAGCCCCAGAAAGCCACAGCGGAATCCAAATCCTAGTGCTACAGAAGTTTCTGGTCCATAAACTAAAGATGAATCATTTAAAGCGAGTTTTTCAAGAGCTTCCTTTAACTTATCGTAATCCACAGAATCAATAGGATATAGACCGCTGAAGACCATCGGCTTCATCTCTCTAAAACCGGGAAGAGGTTCCTTTGAAGGTTTTTCTACATCTGTAATCGTGTCGCCCACTTTAGCCTCATTGATTTCTTTTATGGATGCGGTAACGAATCCCACCTCACCCGTTGAGAGCTCATCTACTTCAATTGCCCTCGGTGAGAAAATACCGAGTGTTCTTACTTCATGAGACTTGCCGGTAGACATGAATTTAATTTGCTCACCAGTCTTAATTTTCCCCTCAAAAACCCTTACAAGCATTACAACACCCTGGTAAGAATCAAACCAGCTGTCAAATATTAGAGCTTTTAGAGGTTCTTTGGATTTATCAGGGGGAGGAGGAATATCTTTAATTATTGCCTCTAGTATCTCTTTTGTTCCTATGCCTTCTTTGGCGCTTGCGGGGATAGCTTCTTCTGCGCTTATGCCGATTACATCCTCGATTTCTCCCCGCACTCTTTCAGTATCTGCGGCTGGAAGGTCTATTTTGTTGATTACGGGTACAAGTTCGAGACCTGAATCGGTAGCCATATAGGCGTTGGCCACAGTCTGGGCTTCAACACCTTGAGAGGCGTCTACGATTAGTATTGCACCCTCACAAGCCATAAGACTTCTTGAGACTTCGTAGCTAAAATCCACATGACCTGGTGTGTCAATTAGATTAAATTCATATGTATTCCCGTCATCTGCTTTGTAGTCTAGCTGCACAGCCTGTGCTTTTATGGTTATCCCTCTTTCTCGTTCGATTTCCATTTGATCGAGAAACTGATCAGCCATCTCTCGCTTACTCAAAGCGCCGGTGAATTCCAGGATTCTATCTGCAAGTGTGGATTTCCCATGATCCACATGGGCGATTATAGAAAAATTTCTTATGTATTTGGGTTCCATATAATTTACTAAATTATAGCCTCAAAATTAAAAGATGACGTAGTATAAAGGAAAAGGGGTCATATTCAAATTAGCAAAGAAAATATATTGGTTGTAATAAGTCAGCAAACTTAACCAGTAGAGGATGGTGTATACTTTAGGGTACATATATCAAAATAGGACTATATTTATGAAAGCTCACTATTTAATGTTTTTTGCATTACTTATAATCTGTCTATCCAATAGCTCCTCTTCTTCATCGGAGATCAGTCAAGATGCTAATTGGCAGCCCAAAGAAGGTGGAGAGCTTATTGGTAAGCGGGCGCCCTCACTTGAAGGCCTCAAGTGGTTAAATACAGAGCAACTCCAAATTGAAGATTTAAGAGGTAAGGTGGTTCTTATCCGCTTTTGGCTGGTCGGATGCCCGTTTTGCGAGAGCACCGCGCCTTCACTCGTAGATTTTTATAATAAGTATCAGGATGATGATTTTATTATTATCGGTATTCATCACCCTAAAGCACAAGCAGCGAAGGACCCGGATGTGGTTCTCAAAAAAGCAAAAGCATTTGGTTTTGAGTTCCCGATTGCTCAGGATAATGATTGGGAAGTAATAAATGAATACTGGACAGGTGATGAAAAACGCTCTTATACTTCGTCTAGTTTTCTAATAGATAAAAAAGGGGTTATTAGGTTTGTACATGATGGGGGAGAGTATTATTTGAGTGAGAATGATAAAGACCCAAATCTTGCATATCTCACTATTGATAAGAAAATTCGGGAACTTATTTCAGAATAGTAACTACCAGGAGCCACCGCCTCCGTCACCGCAACATACTTGGGTCTCAGCATGAGTTAAGTTGTTTGGTGCTACACATATTTCATGCAAGGGGATTAAATACCAGGCCCGAGAGAATCTTTGGATAAAAGTAAGTTGTCTTCTGAGGCATTCTGTCTCCGGTCAGGACGACATCAAAAATATCGCTTGCCCTTAGTTCAGGCAGTATAAAAGCTATTTCATATTCCTCACTTTGTACTAGTCGGGCCGCTTCGCTTAAGAATTTTGTATATAAAATACCGGCGCTATCTTCGTCTATTATCCTATTAAATACGTTATTGTGAAGGAGTGTTACGGCAAGCCTGTTAGGAGATTCCTTATTGATAGCTTTTAAAGAGGCTCTATAAACAAATTCAGGGTCTTTAGTGAGGATTGCGAATTCTTCATATCCTATATTGGATATACCATCCTTGTAGAGCATTTTCTCAATATTAAACTCTTTACCAAGCTTGTTGAGAAAACTTGCCGTATCAAGACCCCCCATGTTTTTAATGACCCTGTGTGTGGGATTAATGATAAGTCCCTCATCCTCAGCGTTTGAGAGAAACATCATTACATATTCATAAGGCCTGTCTTGTGACACTCCGCCATTTAGTTCTCTTTGAATATTCCTGTATTCAATTGCTGTTTCATAACGATGGTGGCCGTCAGCAATCAGAAGACTCTTGTCTTCAAGATGGTTTCCTATAAATGATATAGTGTCCGGGTCCGAGAGCTTCCACAATCTGTTTCTTACGCCGTCTTCATTTGTGATATCAAATATCGGCTCAGTTGTAAGTTTTTCATCTAAAAGTTTCTCTATAGTTATCTCGGGGTCTGAATAAACCGAGAACACGGGGCTCATATTTGCTTTGCAGGCGGTGTTTAGCTTGAGCCTGTCCCTCTTATGTTTAGAGAATGTCTTTTCGTGAGGTAGTATCTTTTTGGTTGAGAAGTCCTCAATCTTTACAGCTGCTAAAAAACCCTTTCTGGTTAATTTCTTTCCACTCTCTTCAAATTCCTGATAGTAGGGATAGATGCTGGGTTCTTCGTCGTGAGTGAGTGTGTCGTTTTCAATCCAGGATCTAAACGTTTGGGCAGCTTCTTGGTATTTTGAGTCGTCTTCGCCCTTTGATAAGATAAGTCTTATAACATTGTAGGGATTCTTATTATAGAGCTCTTCTTGCTCTTTAGAATTAATTACATCATATGGAGGAGCAAGCACGTCGCTGAAATTTTCAATTTTCTCCGGATTGTATCTGATTCCCCTAAATCCTTTAACTGTTGCCATCAATAAACTCCTTCAGCATTTTTGCGTTGATATCCCCTTCTCTTAAAATTTGGGGCGGATCAAGAGTTAAATCTACTATGGTAGAGCCTCTCGATTCGGGAATGTTACCAGAGTCGATTATAAGGTCAACTTTCCCGTTAAAAGTCTCAAATAGCCGATCTGAATCGCGCAAATTCTCGCCTCCGCTCAGATTCGCGCTTGTTGAAGTTAGGGGGGCATTAATCAAGTCAAAAAGCTTCTGCAAAAAGGGATGAGCGGATATTCTCAGTGCTATCTTTGCAGTTCCACAAGTAATGGGTTTTGGCAAATTAGCCTTTTGTTTAAGTATTAACGTGAGCGCCCCAGGCCAGAATCTATTTGCAAGAGATGAGGCAAGTTCACTAACTTCAGCAATTTCCGAGAGCATAACTCTATCTCGTACAAGTACCGGTATGGGTTTTCCGTGCGGTCTTCCCTTTATATCGAAAATTCTCTCTACGGAATCATTTATTGAAGCAATAGCGCCAAGGCCATAGAGAGTCTCTGTAGGATATACGATTATCCCGCCCTTCTTTAGTACTAAGGCCGCTGTTCCGGGAGCTTCTGCATCTTTTGCTGAAATTACTTCTGTCAAAGGCATACTGAGTGAAAACTCTTTCTATCTTTATTTGCCAAGGCCTGATAACTCACCTCTTTTATTAGCATTTTTCTATAATAACCGTTTTCCTGCTGAGCGGCGAGTGTGTACTTGACAAAGTTTCCCGGAGGGTTATCTTAATTCATTTAATTATATAGGGCTAAAACTCCGGAAGGGTTGATATTCCTACCAGAAATAAATCACTCGATATAATTAGTCTTGACACGGGAATATTCGTGCTTAGCTTAATAAGAATTAACAACACTCAAGGAGGAAGTTTGTAATGAAGGCAAGACCACTACATGATAAGGTTCTAATACAGTTAATAGATGCGGAAGAAAAAACCAAGGGCGGCATTATCATTCCCGAAACCGCTAAAGAAAAACCACAAGTAGGTAAGGTAGTTGCAGTAGGCACTGGGATTATACTCCCTGACGGTAGCATAAAGCCGCTTGATGTGAAGAAGGGTGATAAAATCCTTTTTAGAAAATATGGCGGAATAGAGATAAGTCTTGATGGAAAAGATTATCTTATTGTTATGGAAGACGAGATTTTAGCGATAGTTAACTAATAGCAATTTTAAAATATAGAAATTATGCAGGAGGATTAAAGCACCATGGCAAAGGAAATAAAATTTAGCAGAGAGGCACAGGACGCAGTACTAAAGGGAGTAAACACACTGTCCAACGCAGTGAAGGCCACACTGGGTCCACGAGGCAGAAACGTATTAATAGAGAAAACATTCGGAGCCCCTGTAGTAACCAAGGACGGAGTAACCGTAGCCAAAGAGATCGAGCTTGAAGACCGCTTTGAGAACATGGGAGCGCAGATGGTAAAGGAAGTAGCTTCCAAGACAAGTGATGTGGCCGGAGACGGAACCACAACAGCAACAATTTTGGCTCAGGCAATCTTTAGAGAAGGTATTAAGCTCGTAGCCGCAGGCCACGACCCAATGAAGCTAAAAAGAGGGATAGATAAGGCTGTGGAAGTAGTAGTGGACAGCATACGCAAACAGAGCAAGCAGGTTAAAGGGCGCACAGAGATAGCCCAGGTTGCCACAGTATCCGCAAACGGAGACGAAACCATAGGTAACATCATAGCGGGCGCAATGGAGAAAGTGGGTAAAGACGGAGTAATAACAGTTGAAGAGGGACGTAGTCTGGAGACAGAGCTAGAGGTAGTAGAGGGTATGCAGTTTGACAGAGGGTATCTAAGCCCTTACTTCATCACCGATCCGGAGAGGATGTTAATAGAGATTGAGGACCCGTTGATATTAATGTACGACAAGAAAATAGACAATATGAAAGATTTGGTACCTCTCTTGGAGGAAGTAGCAAGAAGCACAAAACCGCTGCTTGTAATGGCAGAGGATATAGAGGGCGAGGCCCTTGCGACGTTAGTGGTGAACAAGATGAGGGGCAACCTGAAAGCAGCGGCCGTGAAGGCTCCCGGGTTCGGCGATAGACGTAAGGCCATGTTAGAGGATATAGCAGTGCTAACGGGCGGCAAAGTTATCGCAGAGGAAGTTGGGATGAAGCTTGAGAGTGCAAAGCTCGCTGATTTGGGTAGAGCCAAGAAAGTAATAATAGATAAAGACAATACGACACTGATCGGGGGCGCTGGCAAGAGGGGAGAGATAGAGGGAAGAATAAGACAGATCAAAGCCCAGGTTGATGAAGCAAGCGGAGAGTACGATCGTGAGAAGCTCCAAGAAAGACTTGCCAAGCTTGCGGGTGGAGTGGCTGTGATCAGAGTTGGAGCCGCGACAGAGACCGAGATGAAAGAGAAGAAGGCAAGGGTCGAGGACGCGCTTAACGCAACCAGAGCTGCAGTGGAAGAGGGTATCGTAGCAGGGGGCGGAGTCGCGCTGATCAGAGCAATAAAAGAAGTGGATGGATTTAAGGGCGCGGATGTAGAGGAGCAAGCAGGCGTGAACATCGTAAAGAAAGTTCTCGAAGAGCCTCTCAGAGGGATAGCAACCAACGCGGGATGGGACGGATCTATTGTGGTAGGTAAGGTAAGCGAGCAGAAGGGGTCAAATGGATTTGACGCAGCGAAGCTTGAGTACTGTGACATGATAGCGGCAGGAATCATCGATCCTGCGAAGGTAACAAGGAGCGCTATGATTAACGCATCAAGTGTGGCTGGACTGCTTCTAACAACAGAAGCCCTAATCGCCGACAAACCAGAACCTGCC
>DAOVUC010000065.1 GCA_030632765.1 Candidatus Dadabacteria bacterium | reverse complement strand
TCTGTACTCCGGAAGAACTAAAGGGGCTTCGCGAAAATTCTCAAATAGTTTTTAGATACAGCAATGAGAATGGCGATATTACTTCTGAATCAAATCCCAATGGGTCTATTGAAAATATAGCGGGTATAACTAATAAAGTGGGCAATGTTCTTGGCATGATGCCACATCCTGAAAGATGCGCTGAGGAAATTTTAAACGGAACTCAGGGAAAATTAATTTTTGAATCAATCATCTCCTGGCTTAATCTAAACAAGAAAGCGATGGACCGGGCGTAGATTTCCTTAAACCGGAAGTTAATTAAAAATGGGAAAAATATTAATTCTGACATTGATAATCCTTATTGCATTTTGGGTAGGCAGATTATCAGTCGGCACTAAAAAAGATAAAGTCTCTAAAAAGACGCCTGATCATGACTCCTCTATAATAGATATTGAGCTTGAGGACTAACTTTAGATTGCTTAAAATACAGTAGTGAGCGTTTTCTTAATCCTAAATCCCTGCTCAAACACAAATATTTGTTGCTCTTGTACCTATATGGTACTCTTAAAATAGTAAAAGTTATGAGATATAAATGGGAGAAATTCCAGAGAAAATATAATGGTAGATTATAAAATCGATAATGAGATCGATATTACAAAAGAAATTTGTCCGATGACTTTTGTGAAAACCAAACTAAAACTTGAAACTATGTCCGCAGGGGAAGTTCTTGAGGTTACTTTACGTGAAGGGGAGCCTTTACTTAATGTTCCAAAGAGTGTGGAGCAGGACGGGCATAAAATTTTAGATCTTCGCCAGGAAGGCGATATCTATAAACTATTAATTGAGCGTAGTTAATGAATGTATCTTTAGCCAGAAATAAATCACTAGACAACAGTTTGAAAAGAGCTGAATCCGTAATTGACTTAGTCGGGAATACGCCTCTAATTAAACTTACTCATCTCACAGAGGGGATTAGTCCAGGAGTTGAAGTCTATGCTAAGGCAGAGTGGTTTAATCCCGGAGGTTCTGTAAAAGACCGCCCCGCTTTATGGATGATTCGTGATGGCATTAATTCGGGACAGCTCACACATGATAAAATCCTTATGGATTCTTCCTCTGGCAACACTGCGATTGCATACGCTATGTTTGGCGCAGCGCTGGGTTACAAAGTTGAACTTGTAACACCAATGAATATGAATATTGAAAGAAAGAAAACGCTGACTGCTTTTGGCTCCAAGATAATATATTCTGACCCCCTTGAGGGATCGGACGGCGCCATCAGGCTTGCCCGAAAGTTAAAAGCAGAAAACCCTGATAAATACTTCATGCCTGATCAATATAACAATCCCGCGAACCCTGAGTCTCATTACGAGACCACAGCTCCTGAGATTTGGGATCAGACAGATGGTCGCGTTACACATTTTCTTGCCGGGCTCGGCACCAGCGGGACGTTTATGGGTACTAGCCGAAGGCTTAAAGAGTTAAATCCCAATATCAAAACAATTTCTATAGAACCTGCGGAATCACTACATGGGCTTGAGGGAATGAAACACATGCCCTCATCGATTATTCCTGGGATTTATGATTTCACCAAGGCTGATGAGCTAGTTAGGGTCTCGACTGAAGATGCCTATGATACGATGAAAGACCTCTTAAAAAAGGAGGGTATATTCGTAGGGCATTCCGGAGGCGCTGCGGCGTATGCTGCAATTGAGTGTGCAAAAACACTTGAAGAAGGAGTTATTGTTACAGTGTTTCCTGACGGGGGGTATAGATATTTGAGCGGAGGTATATGGTGGTAAAGGTACTAAAATCTGCATATGAGGGAATGATAGAACTTGCCGAAGCCGGTTTTCCGCATGAGGTTTGTGGGGTCATGATAGGAGCAAACGACGAGATTACAGACTTTAAAGAGTGCGGGAATCTAAATACCCAGAGAGCGCACGACCGTTATGAACTTGACCCGATCTCTTTTAAGGAAGCGGATGAGTGGGCAAGAGAAAATAATATGGAAATATTAGGGATTTACCACTCCCACCCTGACCATCCCTCCAAAGCATCTGAAACAGATCGCCAAAGAGCATGGCCTGATTGGATTTATATTATTTTTTCTATTAACAGTGGAAAGTATAATGACGCAAGAGCCTGGGTGCTTGAGGACTTTGATTCTAATTTTATAGAAGAACAGATAGAAGTGACACAAGGTTGAATATTGCAATTAACTGAAGATCAAATTTATCGCTACAGTAGACACATACTTCTTCCCGAAGTTGGGGGAGTTGGGCAAAAAAGGCTTTTAGATTCAAAAGTGTTTTGTGTTGGAGTAGGAGGGCTGGGCTCGCCCATTGCCCTTTATTTAGCAGCGGCCGGGGTTGGAACTATAGGTATTGCCGACTCAGACCAGGTCGATATTTCTAACCTTCAGAGGCAGGTGCTACATTACACCGAGGACATTGGAAAGCCTAAGGCACATTCAGCTCAAGAGAAGCTTGAAAAACTAAATCCTGATGTAGAAGTTATTGCCTATGACAGCTTAATCACTAAGGACAATATCCGGGATATAGTTAGGAGCTACGATATAGTCGTTGATGGGTCTGATAACTTTCCAACACGTTATCTGGTAAATGATGCCTGTTACTTTGAGAAGAAAACTCTGGTATCGGGAGCCATCTTTCAGTTCGAGGGGCAGATATCCGTATTTAAACCCCATAACGGGGGTGCGTGTTACCGTTGCCTATACCCTGAAATACCGCCTGAGGGGATGATACCTAGCTGCCAGGAAGTCGGGATATTAGGGGCAGTTGCCGGAACTGTTGGAACTATGCAGGCAATAGAAACGTTAAAAGAGATTTTAGAAATCGGTGACTCACTCGATGATCGTCTCCTAATATTTAATGCTCTCAAAATGACTTTTGACTCTGTTAAAGTCAACAAACACCCTGGATGCCACTTATGCGGTGAGAGCCCTTCAATTAAAGAAGTAACCGAGTATAAACAGCCAGAATGCGATTTTTAGGACTCCTCCTATTCTTAAAAAATCCAGTATCTTCAATCAAAATGTTTGTGCAATTAGTGAATCCCAGTCAACTTGACAACACCTTACCCCTCCAACATACTAAACTACTCAAAATAACCTTTTCACTCTGTTGATACTACTGAATTTGGGGAATATATAGATGGATTTAAGCGATGTTTTTAAAAGTACTCTTCTTATCGGGCCGGAAATTTCGCTCATAGTTGCCGGTTTGATAATAATAGTCCTTGATCCAATCTTAAAAGACTCGGCTAAAAAGAACCTCTTTGGGCTGGCTCTATTGGGATTAGCGATTGGTTTTATTCTAAATCTAAAGAGATTTGGTGTGACTGAGACCGCTTTTTACGGGGCTCTTTCTTTGGATCTTTTCGCGGCATATTTTTATATTTTTTTTCTTCTGGGGGCTGTCTTGGCAGTGGTGATTTCAAGGTACTATCGGTCTAATATAAATAAATACTCAAATGAGTTCTACGCCCTTATACTCTTTTCAACTTCAGGGATGATGATTCTAAGCTCGTCAAAAGAGTTCATGTCGCTCTTTCTTGGTTTCGAAATAATGTCTATCTCCGTGTACATACTCTCGGCCTTTAACAGGAAATCGGTCCGCTCAACAGAGGCGGGAATAAAATATCTTATTCTGGGCGGTTTCTCGTCAGGAATACTGCTTTACGGTATAGCGCTTCTTTACGGGGCGTCGGGATCGGTATACCTGGACGAGATTCTCACTAAATACGACCCTGCAAATCCACTCTTTCTAGCTGGAAGCGCACTGGTGCTTGTAGGATTCATATTTAAAATCGGAGCATTTCCACTACATCAGTGGGTACCGGATGTTTATGAGGGAGCACCGATGCCTGTAACCGCTTTTATGTCTATAGGAGTAAAAGCCGCTGCATTTGCAATATTACTTAGAGTTATATTCGAAGGCTTTGCAGAAATACAGCTAAGTATTATGCCGGTTTTATGGATTGTTGCTGTATTTACGATGATAGTGGGAAATATAGCTGCAATTGCTCAAAAGAGTATAAAGCGCATGCTCGCATATTCCAGCATTGCGCACGCGGGATACGCCCTTGTGGGTGTAGTGGCAGCCTATGGTGGAGATAAATTAGCTGTAAGTAGCGTGCTTTATTACCTTTTTGCTTATATGTTTATGAATTTAGGGGCATTTGGGGTTTTGGCCTACCTATCAAAAGATGGAAAGGAATGTGAAACATTTGATGATATTGCAGGACTTTGGAGAAAAAGACCTTATCTCGCACTCGCCTTGGGAGTATTTATGTTCTCCCTTGCAGGTATACCCCCAACTATAGGGTTCTTCGCTACATATAGGGTTATTATATCCGCAGTTCAGGCGGATTCTTACTGTCTTGCTGTTATCGGAATTCTAAGCAGTGTTGTTTCAGCTTACTATTACTTAAGAGTGCTTGTCTACGCTTATATGAAGGAAGAAACGACCACTTTCCCTCCATTTAAATTTGCCTCATCTATTGTGCTTATTGTTCTTTGTTTAGGGACACTTGTGCTCGGTGTGTTTCCTTTTGATTCCTGGAACCTAGCGCTTGAGGCGGCTGGTTCAGTGTTGCTTGCATTTAAGGGCGGGTAAAATATTCACAAACATAGTGACTGTGAATTTTGTCGTTAATTCAGCTTTAATAGTTGAAATTTTTCAATTATCCAAATCACTTAAAACTGATAAGAACTCACGGGGTAAAGCTAACGATTTTGAATACTTAACCTAAATATTGTATTATTAACTTTAACAATCCATGGCAAGAAAAAGAAGTAGTTCCAAGCAAAATTCCTCAGATAACCTCATTAGAGAATTAATATCCGCTCTTTTATTCTCTCTTGGGCTTTTTTCCGCCCTAAGCCTCATATTTTACAGTTCCAGCTCTGATCTTGATGTAAAGGGAGCTATGGGCTCAATAGGTGTTTTTATTTCCGATATGCTTGGAAAAGCATTCGGGGTATGCGCATTCGTAGTTCCGGTAGTGATGTTCTATTCATCTGTAGTTGTTTTTCTAAATAGAGCCGGAACCGGTTTGTATAGGAAGGCTCTTGCTTCTTTTCTTTTTCTCCTGGCTACAATGACACTTCTTGGCCTTGCCTTTACCGGAACAGACTTTTTGGGTTACAACCCCTCAGGCGGCTGGATAGGAAATGCCGCAGCAGAGGTACTAAGAGACGGCATAGCCGGAACTGTGGGTTCATATTTAATTGTAACCATATTGCTTCTAGCGAGTTTAATAATTATATCCAGTTTTACTTTGACGGAGTTAATTGGAGTTACTGCAAAGATGTCCAGGACTATTGTAGAAAATATATATGCCGGATCAAGGTTTTTGACCATAAAGGGAAAAGATGCGGCGATTTATTTAAAAGAATCTTATTCTAAAGCGGAAATAGAGGGTCATGAAAAACCTTTAGTATCGGAAGGGATGGGGTCTGCAACCCTATATGGCAAGCAAAGTCCGGTAGATGACATACTAAATGAGGACATAATAGTTTTAGAAGATGAGATTATCACAAAAGGAAGCCAGGAAACTATGGAATCTGATATTGGCCATCCTCAGATAGTTGTGGAACAGTCAAAGTTGCGGGGATTGGAGAAATTCTTCCCGAAAAAAGAATTTGTACATGATGACTATAATATGCCTTCTACCGATTTGCTGGACCCTAAAGTGGAGTCGGGTATAGAAGTAGACAGAAATGCTGTTTATGAGAAGGCAAAATTAATAGAAGACAAATTAAAAGATTTTGGCGTGTCGGGAAAAGTTACCGAGATAAGGCCCGGGCCTGTAATTACGATGTTTGAGTATAAACCCGCGCCCGGGATCAAGATTAATAAGATAGCAGCACTTGAAAACGATTTGGCTATGGGTCTTAGCGCTCTCAGTATAAGAATAGTTGCGCCTATTCCCGGAAAGGATGTTATAGGCATAGAAGTGCCAAACGCAAAAAGGGAATTGGTTGTGCTTAGAGAGCTCCTCGAAGACCCTGAGTTCTCAAAGAGTGAATCCATGTTAACACTCGCATTGGGCAAGGACATTGCGGGGCTTCCTTTTTATATGGATCTTAGAAAGGCGCCTCATCTTATGATTGCCGGAACCACGGGGTCGGGGAAAAGCGTTCTGCTAAACGCTGTGATCACAAGCATGCTTTATAAAGCAAGCCCTTATGAGCTGAAATTTATAATGATCGATCCTAAGATGCTTGAGCTCTCTGTGTATGAAGATATCCCTCATCTGTTGCACCCGGTAGTTACAGAGCCTAAGAAGGCTGCCGCCGCTCTAAGGTGGGCGGTGCAGGAAATGGATAATAGGTACAGGATTCTTTCTGATGAAGGGGTCAGGGATATTGAGACTTATAATAGAAATGTTAAAAGATTAAATAGGGAGGATAAATGGGAAAAGATCCTTCCTTATATTGTAATCGTACTCGATGAGCTTGCGGACCTGATGATGGTTGCTCCGAACGAAATAAAAGAGTCTATTACTAGGCTTTCTCAAAAGGCGCGTGCAGCCGGTATTCACTTGATAGTTGCCACGCAGCGTCCTTCAGCGGATATTGTTGCCGGGCTCATCAAGGCTAACTTTCCCTCCAGGATTTCTTTCCTTGTTTTCTCCAAGATTGATTCAAGAATAATCTTGGATGCAGGTGGGGCGGAAAGATTACTCGGAAAAGGGGACATGCTCTTTTTGGAACCCGGGACTTCTAAACTCTTGAGGCTTCAGGGCGCGCTTATATCAGATCGAGAGAGAGAGGGAATTACAGAGTTTGTAAAATCCCAGGGACAGCCTCACTACAATGAGGAAATTACCTATGTTGAAGAGAAAGAAGGGGCAGATGAGCTTGATGATGAGAGAGATGAGCTTTACTTCCAAGCCTTAAGGACAATCGCGGAGTCAGGGCAGGCATCGATATCCATGCTGCAGAGAAAGCTCAAAATAGGTTATAACAGGGCAGCACGTATTGTTGAGATTATGGAAAAAGAAGGGGTTGTGGGTCCTCAGGAAGTTGCGGGTAAACCAAGGGAAGTTTTTATAGATCCAAGTCAAGTTGAAGAGAGGCAATAAAATTGAAGAAGGCGCTAACTCTATTTCTTATATTACTTTTATTCTCGATTGATGGGTTTTCAAACGAAGAGGACAATCTGGGCTCTGTAATAGATGGGATCCAAAAAAAATACGAACAGATAAATAACTTTCATGCGGTATTTATCCAAGAATCCGAAGTAAAAGCTCTAAATAAGGTTCAGAAAGCTAACGGTGAGGTCTGGTTTAAAAAACCCGGCAAAATGAGATGGAATTATGATACTCCTAATAAGGATCAGATTGTATCTGATGGAAAGACCCTTTGGTTTTACGATGAAGAGGAAGGGCAGGTTATAGAAACTCCGCTTAACCAAGTATCTGAGACCCAGTCCACTACAACACTACTTTCAGGTCTCGGTAATATAAAGGAGCTCTTTAATGCCAGTTTTACTGAGCCCGGAGATATTAGTCCCAACGGCAGTTATTTGATAGATCTCATGCCCAAAGGGGACGAGGAATATAATAAAGTCACAATATCCGTGGATAAAAAGGATATGATGGTCAACACCATTTATTTATATGATCCATTTGGTAACCTGACAACCATGAAGTTAGAAGATATTAAGGTAGACGGCGCGGTATCCGACTCACTATTTGATTTTAAAGTGCCCTCTGGGGTTGAAGTAGTAAAACCTCCATCCTTTCGATGATTGATTGCAGCAATATTTATACGAAAGACTAAAATTCTAAGATAAGAACTGGAATTTTGGAATTAAATCTGATTATCGGTCTATCTCACCTAGTACAATGTC
>DAOVUC010000215.1 GCA_030632765.1 Candidatus Dadabacteria bacterium | reverse complement strand
CTTCTTCAAAATCTTCAATAACGACAGCACTCTGATAGGGTATTTCCTGTTGAGTCAGGGTGAAAATTTTCTCCCTTATAAACTCCGCAGCTATAAACCTCTCAGGCTGATCGGTAATCATATCTTCGGGGAAATATCTAGGCCCCTCGGGAAGATGGTCTTTAATTATCGAGAGCAATTGAGTTATCCCGTCTGAATTCAATGCGGAGATAGGGATGACTTCTTTAAACTTCCCTTCATAATCTTTTGATCGCTCGATTATTTCCAAGATATTTCCCTTCTTAATTTTGTCAATCTTATTAATCACTAAAATGGCGGGCTTGGGAAGACTTTCTATTATGAACGAGTCCCCTCTCCCAAATGTATCTTTTATCTCTACCATCATTAGGACGACGTCAGCCTCCAGGACCGCGCTCATCGCAGTATGAACCATGGCTTTTCCGAGATTCCCTCTTGCCTTATGTATCCCCGGGGTGTCTAGAAAAACAAGCTGGGCATCTGAAAGAGTGCGGATTCCCAATATTCTGTTCCTGGTGGTGTTGGGTTTTTCAGATACAGCGGCTATCTTCTCACCCACCAGAGCGTTAATAAGAGTCGACTTGCCAACATTCGGCCTGCCGACAACTGTGATGAATCCTGATTTGAAATCATTTTTTTTGTTCATAAAACTCCATTTCGAATATTATTTTCAAATATTGAATTATCCTGACCCCTTTTTTCTGTATCGATATAAATTTAAAGACTTGTATTTTCTCTGCGACAATAGATCATACCTCTGTCCAAGAACTTGCTAATTAAATGTTTGAGTCAAATTATTTTCTATAAAAACAACTTTAATATTAAAAGTTACCACTCTTAGCTCTAAAATCGAGCTCCGTAATTTAATTTGCTTCCCCAAAGCCACCAATTCTATGGAAATCAAAAGCTCTATTAATATTTACAGAATTGTTTCCTTGCCAAATCGGTGATAAAGGTTAACATTTTTCCGTTTTAACGGAAATATCAGATTGAAAAGGAGCAGGTTTAATGCTTGAACTTATGGGAGATTGGGAAAGAACGGACTACTGTGGAGAGCTTGGGACAAATGACCTGGAGCGTGAAGTTGTTCTTATGGGGTGGGTTCAAGCGCACAGAGACCATGGAGGGGTAATCTTCATAGATATAAGAGATAGGGAAGGACTAGTGCAGGCTGTTCTCAATCCCCAAAACAGTGAAGAAGTACACCAAAAAGGTGAGACAATTCGTGATGAATGGGTAATAGCAATCAAGGGGGTCGTATCAAGACGCTCTCCTGAAACAATTAATCCTAATCTCGATACTGGGGAGATTGAGATTATGGCAAGTGAAGTAAAAATCTTAAATACCTCTAAAGTAATTCCTTTCCTAATTGAGGAAGATATTAATGTAGATGAGCTTTTGAGGATGAAATACCGCTACCTTGACTTAAGAAGACCCGGGATGAAAGAAAATATTATTACCCGTCACAAGGTAGCTACAGCTTCAAGAAATTATTTAAATAAAGAGGGTTTTCTAGAAATTGAAACTCCTTATCTTACTAGATCAACCCCCGAAGGCGCAAGAGACTTCCTTGTCCCAAGCCGACTTAATCCCGGAGAGTTCTATGCGCTCCCACAATCACCTCAGCTCCTAAAACAGACACTTATGGTCTCTGGCCTCGATCGTTACTATCAAGTTGTCAGATGCTTCAGAGACGAAGACTTAAGAGCGGACCGTCAGCCAGAGTTTACTCAGATAGACGTTGAGATGACGTTCATAAATGAAAACGACATAATGAGAGTTATAGAAGGAATGTTAAAAGCAATATTTAATGAAGCAAAAGGGATCAAAATAGATACCCCATTTAAGAGAATAAGTCATGAAGAAGCGATGCTAAAGTACGGATCTGATAAGCCTGACACAAGGTTTGGACTTTTGCTCCAGGATATTTCTCATATTTTTGCAGACTCGGAATTCAAGGTTTTCAGTGGCGCGATTAAGAACGGCGGAATAATCAAAGTGCTTAACTTAAAAGGAAAGGCAGGAGAGCTTTCGAGAAAAGAGATTGACGATCTGACTGAGGCTGCAAAGTCGTTGGGCGCAAAGGGACTTGCATGGATTAGAGTGTCAGATGGAGAATGGCAGTCTCCTATTATCAAATTCTTTAGTGAAGAAGAAAAAGAGAACTTACAAAAAACCCTGAATTTGGAGGACGGAGATATTGTCTTCTTCGGAGCGGATACCCCGCACATAGTAAATCTTGTACTTTCACATCTGAGACTAAGTCTCGGAGAAAGATTCGGAATGATAGATCATAACAAATTTAATTTTATCTGGGTAGAAGATTTTCCACTCTTTGATTTCGATCATAAGGAAAAGCGCTATGTCGCTATGCATCATCCCTTCACCTCTCCAAATGAAGAAGATATAGAGCTTCTGGACGGGGAACACGGGAAGATTCGATCAAGAGCCTATGATGTAGTGTTAAACGGAGTTGAAATAGGCGGGGGAAGTATCAGGATATACCGCAAGGATATACAGGAAAAGATATTTAGGGCTATTGGACTGAGCATGGAAGAAGCGCAAGACAAATTCGGATTCCTCTTAGAAGCGCTTGAATTTGGCGCGCCGCCTCACGGGGGGATAGCGCTGGGTTTGGATAGAATCGTAATGATAATTACGGGATCTCAATCTATTAGAGATGTAATAGCATTTCCAAAAACTCAGAAAGGCCAATGCCCGCTGACCGAAGCCCCTTCTGGAGTAGATATAAACCAGCTACTTGAATTGGGGATAAAATTAGATGTTAAAGATAATGAAAAGAACGATAATTGATTTAACCCAATAAAGAGTCGCTTTATTAAAAACCCTCAGCATAGGAGCTATAACAATAAGTCTTCAGCTACTTACGGGATTGCCCGGGATCTTAGAATTAGCAAGAGCATGTTCCAGCCATTTATCAGCCTCTTCTTTTGACTCGAAAGTCTGCGACCAAAGGGTTTCGTTACGGTAAGAAAACCCCCAAACCCAACCCTCTGTCGGACGTCCCAATTTAATTACAAGTACTTGTTTAAGGTTAATCCAGCTCAGTTCCCCGTCTTTTGAAACTATTTCAAGAAACATATGTCCTCCATCTTAATCACTTTAATTATCCTACATTATTGAGTAAACAGATTAAAGACAACTACTCAGAACCAATATGAGCAATATTCTTAGGAACTCTCTTAAATAAACTTTTGTGAATAGAATAAACAGCGTCGCCTGAATCCGATTTTACATAATAGCTGTCTTCATCTTTCCTTTTGCCAAAGATTACTCCATGAATCTGATTATCCTCATAAAATCTAATCTCAGAGGTGGGTTTGTCTAAACCATACTTTTTTAGACCATCGGGATTTTCGTTCTCAAAATCCAATACTTTTGCACGGGAAAAAATCCAAAGCAGTTCATCTATCTTTTTATCATCTATGAATATTTCATCCTCACCATCGACAAACCACTCTCCGTCTTCTTTAAATACATCCGCAGAGAAATTACCCGAGGATATTGAAATTCGACTTACCTTGCCAGAATCAAATTTTAGAAGTCCTTTTTCTCTAAAATCAACTGCGGGCATGTTCAAATATTGTTTAAGATAATCCCTCTCAACAACCAGCACTATATTCTCATCAGGAACATATACATAAGTTCCGGAGCCAACCGGTATTTTATCACCGACTATAAATCTATGATCTTTTTCATCCGTAATAATTACCAGCTCCACCTTGGCATTCTGTACACCGAATTGATCCAAATCCACCTCATCGGTAGGAACAATTCCTGCAATTTCGGTATTTTTAATATCTTCTACT
>DAOVUC010000105.1 GCA_030632765.1 Candidatus Dadabacteria bacterium | reverse complement strand
GTTTAAGAAAGGCATCACTTATTCCGATGAGGATACTCCAGATCGCGAACGCAACTGCGATGACCATACTGCTGGTGGAGAACACGTAGACAATAATCGGGCCCAAGATCAAAATAGTGGGAATCTGAACCACAGCAAGAATCAGCACGAGCAGGGCCCATAGCCCTGCCCCAGGCACGCCGACCACGACAAAGCCGATCAATGCAAGGAACGTCTGGATTAGTGCGACGCCCAGAATACCCAGTGCAACACTTCGCACAGTCACCGCCACGAGTTCGACGACCTTTGTCCCCCGTTCAGCTGTCAGCCGCGTAGCAAATGCCCGCGCAGCCTGACTGCCACCGGCGGCATTTGCAAGCAGAACACCGGCGATAATAATCGAAATCAAGTACTTCAGAATCCCGACCCCAGCACCAGCAGCGGAGGACAACAGAGGGGTACCAATGTTTTTGAGTTGCGGGGTCATCTTGCTCAGTGCAGCATCGAGATCGTTCGAGGCAAGGCTCCAAAACTTGTATAACCTTTCGCCGATGACCGGCCAGGATTTGACACTCTCTGATGGTGGAGGCACACTGAGCGTCCCCTCTTCGAGATGTGCCGAAAACTCCTGTGCACTGTGGATGAGGGATTCGGAAAGCATATAGGTCGGAACGAGCAGGAGGATCAGTGCAAGGAATGTTATCAGGCTTGCCGTTAAACGACCACGTCCACCTAATGCGGACTTCAGCCGTTCGTAGCTTGGGTGGATTGCAACGGCTAAGATGATGCCCCAGAGGACAATCTCAATGAACGGCTGAACGATCTTGAAACACCAAAATAGGAGCAGAAGGACGAGTCCTATAGAGATGGTTGCCTCGAGCGCTCTTGCTATAAACAACCTGTCGTTTGAAGGCTGATTAGATGTGTTCATGTTGAGGCCACCCCGGCATTACATTTTTGTGCCATCCATTGGATCTTATGCAGTTTGAATGACATTAAAGTAATCTATGATCGTGAAATTGTATAACCGTAAACATGGCCTTGTGTCAAATTAAATGGCCTGTCCCCCCTATAATAGGACCATAGTATAAGTTAGATTTTTGAGAGAAAAAGCTATATAAATGAGGTCTGTACAGTAGCGAGGATGACCTGACTATACTGCTCCCCATTAAGAAGGTAGTAGAAATCTAATAAAAACTCAATGCGGTTATCTTCATTCGGCACATGGATACCGTACACCGGTTCAGCGACTGATTAATCGAGAGGCTTACAATTTGAGTATTGAAAAGTATAATTTTGTTTATGTATGCCATCAACCGTTCAATCGCAATCATAAGACAAAAGCAGCCGTTTGTTGATTGGGCAAATCAATTGCCCGATGCTGAAATAAATTCCTCCTTGGATGATTTCAAAACTGATTGCCTTGCTGTCTTAATACCTGACTATGATACAGATGAAGAGGCAATCTCGATGCGGTTACCTTCTTTCAGCACTTAAATACCGCACACCGATACAGGGGGAAGAAGAGTATTACAATAATACAGATGAGAGTCTGTTAAATACTGCTTGACCAAAGGGGAGCGGTATAGCTTCATCATCACAATAACAACTGTTATTGCAACGGTAAAAGAAGCTTCAAGAAAATCCGAAAACATTTCCAATAAGCTAGAGAAAACTTCCTTGATCAAAATAGCCCTAAGGAAAGCTGTGATACGCGCATTGATTGCTTTTGTATTGGTTCTTTTACTGGCGCTCACTCTTAGAATACTGTTTCCGACTTACGCGACTTTATCAGTTTCTGTGGTAATACCTATTGTTGGTATCTTTGCGGGTCTTGTAGCATTTTCGATGACACATGCGGCGGTATATTCTACGGGAAAGATGCTGGAGTAAACGTGGATTTCCTTAGCTCTTCTTTATCCATTCTAACAGGCGGTTATTAGCCGGCATTTCGTGGTCGGAATTTAGGACTAAACCAACATTTTCAGCGAGCGAATTTACCCACTCAAAATCCCTAATTGCGCTCTTGGGATTGCGCCTATAAAGCCAGCCGTCAAATTGCTCATTGCTGGCACTCGTATATTTACCGCCGTAGTTAAAGGGCCCGTAAATACATAATGTGCTCTGATCTTTAAGCACCTGCCCTATACCTTGAAAGAAGTTCTCTATTTCTGATTTGCCCATTATATGAAGAGTGTTGGCAGTGAAAATGCCCTCATACTCACCAAGCTGCCAAGGCCACTTATTCACATCGAAGAAGATCGGGTCTTTAATATTAGGAAGTCGGGCTTCATCAAGCCAAAGCTTTATACCCGGCAAGTTAATTTGTAGATCCGATGGCTGCCAGATAATATGTGGAAGGTTCTTGGCAAAGTGAACCGCGTGCTGCCCCGTGCCGCTCCCAATTTCTAACACAGAATTCACTTCTCGAAAAGCATGCTTTAATACCAATAGTATAGGATCTTTATTGTTCTCCGAGGACTGACTAAAGGGTTTTTCCATCATGTATAAAGAATTAGACTATCTTGATAAGCGATATATTCAAAATCACAAAAGCAGTCTATCAATCAATGAGAGTCAGTTTGATTTTCCAAGTTCAACAAAAATGCTTTTGTACTGAGACCACCGGCAAACCCTGTGAGCTTGCCGCTTGCGCCAATTACCCGGTGACAAGGTATCATAATAGAAAGGGGGTTTTTACCAATAGCGGCCCCCACTGCCCGGACTGCCTTAGGGCGCCCAATTTGCTTGGCTATATCACCATACGAAACAGTCTCTCCATAGCTGATTGATCTAAGGGCTTCCCAGACCTCTTTTTGGAATTCTGTGCCCACTGGTTTTAGAGGAAGGTTAAACTCCTTTCTTTTCCCAGAGAAATAACCCTCCAATTGCTTAACCGCTGACTTTAAAATTGGACCCCTATCCTTGTTTTCAAGATTCGGGAATTTCACTCTGTCGGGTTTTTGGTTTGGCCAATATATTCCTCTAAGACTAACGTTGTCCGCTATTAAAGTAATATCACCAACAGGGCTTTTCATAATTGTGTAGTTGTATTTCAAGATTCTGTCTCCTTTTTAGAAGCATTTTTTAATGAAACGTATCCAGTAGTTCCATATCAAAAATATATACAGTATCACAGCCAATTGCTGGCCATTTTCGGACATGGCTATAAAAAGGAAGGCAATTTACCGAAATACTAATAAACAATGTGAATCTGGGGGGTTAAATTCTGGGGAACTATGTCAATTCAAGTAGTATTAAAACAATTCCTGCTGGGCATCTTCGAGCAGCACTCTTTTTAGAATGCTTTTCCCTTTTATTACGGCCTTTTCCTTAATAACATCAAGATCACTAGAATCGTTCACGAGTGAAAAGGTCAAGCTGATATATACAGGGTCGGAGTCAAAGTCTATATCTTCCATTTCTACAATCATATCTACAACAAAGGATTTTTCATCATTAGTAAGAGAAATATGTTCTACTTTATACTCTATCAATTTATCATTGTCCTATATTTCGTAGTTTAAGGAACGATGCTAATTCATTCAAATCTTTAAGTTCTACATGATTTATTAAATGCAAGCCATTTAATACACACATCTTAGAACCAAGTGCTTACCTTGATTATATAAGCTCCTCAGAAATATTTCAATGACGGCAGAAAAATTTGCATGCGGGATAAGAAATCTGTGAAATATCTCAAAAAACCATTAACTAAATCGGCAAAACAGATCTAACTTCCACTTATGATTATAGTATTACCGTAAATATAGCTGCAATCTAATAAGGGAAAAGAGGATCGAAATTAATTTTGTGATCATTTGGTACTCCTTTTTTTAACAATTATTGTTTCGAGTTATAAAAAACTTCAAATAACATATCGTAATTTCCGCTCTTTAGCTCAAGCAGCATATCCGCTCTATCTGTGCTCCATTTTGTTTTATAGCTCAAATAGCCTATAAATACAGCAAATCCACGGCGATCAGGCTTATTTTTATAGGAGGAATTCACCCATGTTTCTTGATCGAATAGAGGTTCTCCGTACTTGAGTGAAAGCAGCTCTTTAATCCTTAAGTAATTTCGTATATACCCCATCTCATCAGTGCTGCTCCCATCTAACTTGTACCTGCCCTTAACGAGCTTGTTAGCCGAAAAGACGTATGTAAGCTCAGCGCCCATACCCTGATACATGCCGTTGTATTTAAGCATATCTCCTTTCTCTAGTAGGGGGGTTTTTACTTCTGCGGATATTACTTGCTCTTTAGTCATTCCCCATCTTGCTCTACCAACATCATAGCTCCCAACATAAACTTGGGCAGTTGCTTTTTTTTCGTGTTCCTGAGTCATTTCATCAGGAACCCTAATTTTTTTCCTAGATCGTTCTTCCTCTAAACGTACAACTTCATGATCAAGCCCTTTATTTCCTTCTAGCGGGATATCCCTATCATTGGGCAAATCTGTTATTGCATGCTTTGGTATTGCATGCTCTGGAGCTTCGGGCAACATCGCCATATCATCCGGATCGCTATTTTTAATATCTTCTTTGCCTGATTTATTAATGCTTAGTTCCTCATCATTATTCTTAACTAGAGCTGAGGATTCAGTCCGTTTTGGGGCAGAGTCTTTTACTATGCGCTCAAAGCCCCAGTCCTGATCAATAATGTCAAAGGGTTTTCTGTCCAAAATAGAAACTAGGGTCAATGCACCCGATTTTTTCTCAAAACCCCAGGCGGATCTCTTGCCGTCCGGAAACACTAATTCAACAGCATTCTCTCCTTCAGTCTCTCTAACAACCTCCAAATTACATAAGGAACCCGCCTCACTGAGCCTTAATTCCCGGCTCATAATCTCCCATTTCAATACCATTAAATTTGGGATTACAACCTCTATCATTTCTCTAATAGCATAGGGGTCCAAGTTTCCCCCTTCCTCTTCATTAATCGTATTAACTCTCATTCTTTGAAGGGTCATCTTCTTAAAATTCTTTTCTACAGAGGCTTTATCGACATAGGAGTAAAACCCATCCGTATCCCCGGCGCAGGCAAAGCTCCTCATCTCATTAAATACCTCAATGGGATTCTCTAACTGTTCTCCGCAGGAAAACATCAATATTAGGACAAGTTGAACCAATAACAAATAACTCTGTTTCACCACACCTTCTCAAAAATACTGGATATTGCCACAGATACTAATACAGCATTATAGACATATAATTACAGTATAATAGAATACCTCTTTAACCCGTAATCTTTTTTGAGATAGCTTTAACAAAGAAATGGGTAGATTAAGGAAAATCGTCCATATAAAGATTATAGTTTAATGTTAAAATTATGATGATTGGAGTTAACTCAGGAGGAATCATTATATCAGGAAAGGAACAAAGAAGGGTTGAACTAAAAAAGCATGTTTACTATGATTCTACAGTTGATTTGATTAAGCTACTATCAATTCTCTCAGTGCTCGCGTTAGGCGCAATACTTCTATTTTATAGCAAACTTGAGCAAATAATTGATACATACTATATCAAGTCAGCAACAATCGCGCTATGGATCTGCGTTATCGGCTGCGGTCTTACCTATTACAATATTGTTTCAAACTATAAAAAGAGTATAAAAATGTTTGGAATTGAAGAGCCAAGCCAGACAGAATCAATAAATAGCGCAAGGCTCTTCGGGTCCACTAAATTCGAATACTTATCTATCATGGCGACTATATGTATGATGATGTTTGGATTGTGGTTCGGAGGGCTATTTATATTACTGGGTTTATTAAATGCATGAGCTAGAATTAAATATCATACCAAATTCTTTATCCAGGTAGATTAGGGCAGTTTCTTTCGGCTTTCCTCAACTCCCATAGGAGACAAATCCCTCCTACAGCAAGAATCACATAACAAGTAGCGCAGAATAATTATTCCCGGTTATTTTGTTATTTACTAAGAAAAGCACATAATTATAGACTTATCAGCTATTGCCAATTAAAATGTTATTTCAAACCACAGCTGAGATACTATAATCTTATGAGTAGCAGTATAAATATCACTACCAATAAAAATCATTATGCAAACTGCTCTTACGTTCGGTGATTCATTTCCTTCAGATAGCAAGATGGAGAAACAACCTGATTCTATGATAGAAGGGCTT
>DAOVUC010000016.1 GCA_030632765.1 Candidatus Dadabacteria bacterium | reverse complement strand
GTATTCTTTGGGTGACTTTTTTGTCACCCCCCCCGGTGATAATTTTGTCACCCCCCCCGTGACTTTTTTGTCACCCTCCCCCCTGACATTTTTGTCACCCCTGCCAAACACCCTGTTTTTACTTGCTTTTTTTTTAGATGTCGGATAATCCTGGTAAGCTGTGCTTGGTGAATATTCCTCATTCTTAGAAAATTCTTTATCTTGATTCATTTCCTCTATAAGCCTTGTAACCAGTGGTCTAAAATCAAAAACTGTTGTAGTCTGCGCCCCTGTTTCGTTGTCAAATCTCGGAGTTTTTACCAGCAATCCGAGCTCCTCTAAATCTTGCGTAATCCTCTTAACGCTTCTTTCCTCAATGCCCGATTTTTGAGAGAGTGTAGAGTAGCTGGGAAACGGGTAACCGACGTCCCATTTATACGACATAATGTCAATTATAAGCATTATATGTTTTGGCTTTAATCCTATCTTGGACCTATACTTCAATAAGATATTGGGAACGCTTGTGAATCCCTCATCTAGGATTTCACCCCATATCTGAACTATCTTTGTTTTGTCTTGTTTTGTTCCAGACATATTGTTGTCCAAATAAAACCCCAGTTTGTTCCCCTGCAGGTATTAAAAAGGCTTGACATTTAAAAGCGAGAAAGTGTATCATAAGAAATGTTCCACCTTCCGGTTGCCGCCGTTGTTTTAAGCAAACCGCTAAAGCTTCGGCGGTTTTTTTTATGTTCTTGCTAGCATATTATATGATTTTTAAACAGTTAAATCAATGTTAAGGATCAGTTAATAAAAGACCCCGCGTGTTTTTATCAAAAATGATTCATAAAACAGCGCATCTGAGGGGATTATCTACACCCCCCCCTATTTGAATTTGTTTAGAGGGTTATTTTAAAAGATCTTTTGTCTTGATATAGCTTCGTTTAATTGATATAACAGTTAGAGAAAATAGGTGATATCGGTTAAATTCTAAGGTATTTAATCAGGGAGAAACCTAGAGTTGAAAGTAATAGCTATTGCAAACCATAAGGGCGGTGTAGGGAAAACAACCACAACAGTTAATCTTGCCGCATGTCTTGCCGAAAAAGGGTCTGAAGTTCTTGTTATAGACCTAGATCCTCAAGCTAACGCGACTTCTCACTTGGGGTTTAATCCAAACGACTTTGATCAGACCATCAACGATCTTCTTACGGATTCATCAAATAAGGTTGATATTAATAATATGATTACAGAGCACGGCACCCACGGTCTTTATCTGGTCCCTGCAAACCTCGCAATGAGTAGAGCCGATCTTAGTATGTCGGGTTTGATTGAGAAGGATCACCGACTGCGGAAATCAATAAAAAAGCTTAGAAAAAACTTTGATTTTGTTCTTGTAGATTGCCCCCCTTCCCTTGCTACACTATCGATAAACGCTTTTTTTGCGGCCGATGATGTAATCATAGTTGTTCAGACACAACCAATGGCTCTTGATGCTGTAAACATGATAGACGAGACCCTTTTTGAGATATATTCATCCAGACCTGATTTCCCTATAGTTCCATACGGTTTACCCACAATGCATGATAAGCTGACAACGGTTAGTAAAACAGTTCTAAACGCTATAAACGAGAAGTTTAATCCCAACACCTTCTCCCCTATACATAGCAATGTGAAGCTTAAAGAGGCAAGTGGATATGGTAAGCATATCCTTGAATATGACCCTGTCTGCGCGGGGGCTACAGATTATAGGAGACTGGCCAAAGACGTAATTAAGGTCTATGAAAATGAAAAAAACGAAGGCAGAAGATACATCATCAGGGACTCCTAAAAAGAAAAAGCCTGAAAACAAAGGGCGCCTGTCCAGTATGCTGGAGTCTATGCAAAAGCGCTCAAGCCCTGTAAACGCACATAAAATAGCCACAAAGTACTTTGATGATTTCAGGAAAGAAAGGAGTATTCCGACTTCCAAAGAGCTCTCAAGAGATACTACCGCGATAGATACCGGTGTAACTACCGCAGAAAGTAGCGCGCTAGATACTGCGGTAACTACCGCGGTAGATAAAAAACCTCGCAAATCCCCTTCTTCTAAGGCACAAAACAAGACCATGGGATCCAAAAATTTGGACGATTCGCATAGTTCGTCCGAATCCAGAGTTTACTGGACTATTTATAATGAATGCATTGGCAGGAAATCAAACCAGGGCAGGTTCGGATTAAAAGAATTAAAGGATAAAACAGGATTATCAGACAAAACCATAAGAGTAACGATCCATTCTTTGGAGGAAAAATTAAGCATAAAAGTTGTGGAGCCGTCTCTTGGTGTTTATGGAAGAAAGATTCGGGTATTTGATCCGGATGAAATTTCACAAAAGAGAAAAAAAGCAGGATTGATTATTGATTCTACGACGAAGAAGATCGCGGATAGCAATACCGCGGTAAATAGTACGGTAGATAATGCGGTAACTACCGCGGTAATAAGGAAACGAGATTATAAGGACAATGTTGCGAGCTTGTACAAAAAATATACAGATAATGATTGGGATGATAAAGCGGAGAAGTTCTATAAAACTATAGATCATCTAAAACCGGAGATAATTGAAGCTGCATTTATTTTAGGAATATTAAAAGATAAGAATAGAAATAAGCACATTGCGGAATTTAAAAGTCTTTTTAAAGATATGGGAGAATCTTTACCGAAAACGTATATAGATCATTTAAGGGATATTTGGAAAGAATCTCAAGTTGAGTGAAATAGGGATGATAAAACAATAATGGCTAGGTGGAGTAATTATGAGAATATTAAAAACACTGCTGTCCACAATAATTGTAATAATAGTCGTTGTGGTTGTGGTGGGGTTATTTCTTCCTACTAGCTATACTGTAGAAAGGTCAATTGTAATAAATGCCTCTCCCAGCCGGATCCACGAATATGTTGGTAATCTGGAAAACTGGAATTTTTGGGAGCCCTGGAGAGAGGAGGATCCAACAATAGTTATAACCCATGGAGAGAAGACTAAAGGAGTTGGAGCCAGCCAGTCATGGGTGGGGGACAGTGGAGATGGGGCGCTTACCTTTACAAAAGATTCACCAACGGAAGGGATCACGTATGATCTTGTTTTTGATGGAGGCGCCTATGTATGTCAGAGTGCTATGGTTTATGACCCTTTGGAGGATGGAGAAACGAAGGTCACTTGGACAATGTCAGGCGATATGGGGGCACCGGTTATAGGGGGCTACTTTGCAATGATGATGGGTGCAATGGTGGGGGAGACGTTTGACAAAGGACTTTCCAATCTTAAGAGTGCCGTAGAGGGGCAGTCATAAAATATTTTATTTTAAAAATGCTGCACGGCGGAGTTGCCTGATAAGTAATATCCTTTATTTTTATAATATATGAGCTTTAGCAAAGAGAAAGTTAAATCCATTCCGCAATCGGCAGGTGTATACCTCTTAAAGGATGCGAAGGGCCGCTCCATATATATAGGGAAAGCTAAAAACTTAAGGAGCCGAATACGATCTTATTTAAATGAAAGGGCAGGGGGGCAAAAACCACAGATTGTGTCCTTAATAAAAGAAGTGGCCGATGTGGATTATTTTGTAACCCGAAATGAGCGGGAGGCTCTTATCTTAGAAAGCTCCCTCATCAAACAAAAAAAGCCCAGATACAATATCCGGTTAAAGGATGATAAAAACTACTTATCACTAAGGCTAGATCCAAGGGAAACATTCCCCAGACTTTCACTTACAAGAAGAGTTTTAAAAGATGGGGCAATATATTACGGACCGTTCGCATCTGCCGATGCGCTTAAAAAAGCTAAGCGGCTCATTCATAAAATATTCCCACTTAGGGACTGTAATAATGAAAAATTCAAGCGGCACGCGGCCAGACCCTGCCTTAAGTACTATATGGGTCTCTGTCTGGGGCCGTGCGCCGGCAAATCAGGAGAAGAGGGATACCAGGAGGTGGTGGAGCAGACGCGCATGTTTTTAAAAGGGGAGAAGAAGCGTATTATCAAACTCCTGAGTGACAGTATGAAAAAAGCCTCCAGTGAGATGAGATATGAGGACGCAGCCAATTACAGGGACCAGATCAGGCTGCTAAAGAAAAACCTGGACGGTCAAATGTTTGTAACGCCGAGCATCAAAGATAAAGACGTAGTAGGGTTTTATAGGGAAGGGCGGCAGGTCGAATTTTCTATTCTCTTTTTCCGTGGAGGCAGTTTGGTGGATAGGGCGTACTACAGTTTCAAAAATGCGGGGGGGGAAGACAGTGAGGTTTTAGAAGAATTTTTATCTCGGTTTTATGGGGGGAATAGATTTGTGCCGAAAGAGATTGTTATCCCCATCTGTGTAGAGAGAGCCCAAGCCATTGCGGTATGGCTGTCTCAAAAACAGGGGAGGAAGGTGCGCATAAATGTCCCCGAGCGTGGAGTAAAGGTTAAAGAGGTAGAGCTTGCAAACAGGAATTCGCTTGAGAGTTTCCAGAGAAAATACGCAGAAGAACTTAAGGAGATTGGACTGCTTGAGAGAATTAAATCATCTCTTCATCTCGCTAGACTTCCGGCAGCCATAGAGTGTTTTGATATTTCCAATACACAGGGAGCTACCGCGGTAGCTTCTATGGTAAAGTTTGAAAACGGGGCCCCGGCCAAAGAAAGCTATAAGAGGTTTAAAATAAAAAACGTACAAGGCCCAAACGACTATGCGAGCATGTATGAGGTTTTATCCAGAAGAATGGCAAGAGCCGAGCAGGAGGGGTGGGAGATTCCGGGTTTGATTTTAATAGACGGAGGGAAGGGCCAGCTAAACATAGCCCAGCAAGTATTAAGCGAGATAGGGTATCTGGAGAAAGTGGACCTTGCTTCTATAGCAAAAGGGAGAGAGGAGGGGGAGAGTGACAAGATTTATATATACGGGAGAAAAAATTCAATTATGTTTTCTAAGAATTCAGAAGCGCTTTTCCTTCTTATGAGGGTCAGAGACGAAGCGCACAGGTTCGCTATTACTTATCATAAAAAGCTAAGAGGAAAGAGGGCTCTTATCTCCGAGCTCGACGGCGTGCCCGGCATAGGAGTTAAACGTAAAAAAGAACTTATCAAGCGTTTCGGAGCCATATCTAAAATCAGGGATGCAACGGTGGACGAGATTGCATCTGTTCCCGGTTTAAATAAAAAGTTAGCGCAAGTATTGAAGAGACATTTGTCTCATTAAATATATAAATTAGTTCTATGAATTTCTTTTGTCCTTACCCAGATATTTTATCTCAAGCTCCCTGAGCTTTTTGATCTTGTCCCTCTTTTGAGCGGCGGTTTCGTATTCAAGGTTTTTTGCTGCTGCCTTCATCTCTTTGTCGAGGGTGTTTATGGCTCCGGAGATTTTTTCAGGCGCAATGTCCAGCTCTTCATCCTTTAGTTCAAGCGGTACGGTGTAGTAATCCGATTCGTATATTGTTGCCAGTATGTCTGTCACCGACTTTTTAATACTCACGGGTGTGATGCCGTGCTCTTTATTATATGCCTCCTGAATTTTCCTTCTCCTGTCGGTTTCAGAAATCGCCTTCGCCATAGAGCCCGTAACTCGATCTGCGTATAGGATTACTTTCCCCTCAACGTTCCTTGCGGCCCGCCCGAATATCTGTATCAACGAAGTCGCCGAGCGCAGATACCCTTCTTTATCCGCGTCGAGTATTGCTACTAGTGACACCTCCGGTATGTCGAGCCCCTCTCTTAAGAGGTTGATTCCCACGAGCACGTCAAATTTCCCGAGCCTTAAATCCCTTATAATTCCGATTCTCTCTAGAGTATCAATGTCCGAGTGCAGATAGCGGACGCTCGCCCCCAACTCCTTATAGTACTCGGTCAGATCCTCCGCCATTCTTTTGGTGAGTGTGGTAACCAGAACCCTGTCACCGCTGCTTACCCTTTTTTGTATCTCCTCCAATAGATCATCCACCTGGTTGTCCGCGGATCTTATCTCCACCTCTGGGTCTGAAAGCCCGGTTGGGCGTATGATCTGCTCTACTATTACCCCACCTGTTTGATCTATCTCGTAATCCCCGGGGGTGGCGGAAACATATATAGCTTGAACTACTCTTTTCTCAAACTCGGAAAAATTTAACGGTCTATTATCAAGTGCCGAGGGAAGTCTGAACCCATGCTCAACCAAGTTTAGTTTCCTGCTCCTGTCCCCTGCATACATTCCCTTTAACTGAGGGATCATCTGATGGCTCTCATCCAAAACGATAAGAAAGTCATCCGGGAAATAATCCAGAAGCGTCCAGGGGGGCTGTCCGGGCAAGCGCCCTGATATGTGTCTAGAATAATTCTCGATCCCCGAGCAAAAACCTATGTTGGCAAGAAGCTCAAGATCGAAATTGGTCTTTTCTTCAAGCCTCTGTTTCTCGAGAAGCATTCCCCGCTCCCGGAGTTGAACTAACCTTTCGTCAAGTTCCTTCTTAATATTCTCGATTGCTTTCTCATGCCTGTACTTGGTCGCGACATAATGAGATCCCGGGTATATCGCGGCTTTCGTAACCGGTTTTATAGTTGTACCTCTTAGGGGGTCAATTTCTTTAAGTGAATCTATCTGGTCTCCAAAATATTCTATCCTTATTGCCGTGTTGTCATGATGGGACGGAAAGACGTCCACAATATCCCCCTTTACTCGGAAGCTACTCCGGTAGAGATCAGACCCTGTTCTTTCGTACTGGACTTCGGAAAGTTTTTGTAGAAACCTATCTCTTTCAAGCTCCATTCCCGTCTCTAGCATAGTTAAAAGCCCGTAGTAATGCTCGGGCGCTCCTATGCCGTATATACATGAAACACTCGCTACAACAACCACGTCCCGTCTCTCGAAGAGTGACGTGGTTGAGGCGTGCCGCAGTCTGTCTATATGCTCATTTACTTGCGAGTCTTTCTCTATATATGTATCTGTTGAAGGGATGTAGGCTTCAGGCTGGTAATAGTCATAATAGCTGACAAAATATCTGACCGAGTTTTCAGGAAACAGTTCTTTCAGCTCACCGTAAAGCTGAGCTGCCAGAGTTTTGTTAGGAGCGATGATTAGGGTAGGGCGCTCTACTTTAGAAATTACGTTTGCTATGGTAAAAGTTTTTCCGCTCCCTGTGACTCCGAGAAGCACTTGATATTTCTCTCCCCTTAGCAGCCCTTCGGTAAGCTCTTTAATAGCCTCGGGCTGATCGCCCTTAGGTGAGAATTCGCTATGAATTTTAAAAACACTGCTCATGCATATGAGTTTAGCATAGCGGTAATTAAAAACAGTTGTTTAAAATGACAACATATGTATTATATTACATATATACTATAGATAACATCTATCTTGTGGTGGCGACCTGGTTTAAAGAGGGTCTTTAAAACTCCAACAGAAATTTAGACACGCCATAAAGATTTATACCTCTATAAAAATGTATCAGAAGAGATGCGGGCGATCGCTAGTGTTTTTCTCATCAGGTATGGAGTTGTAAATTCTTGAGCGTGAAAGTTTTGCGCCTCCATGGAGAGATTTGGTTAGAGCACTCAGACTACTCGAGCTAAGAGGAGAGGTTAGGGGAGGAAGATTTGTTGAAGGAGTAACGGGAGAGCAGTTTGCGCTACCAGAGGCAGTCGCAAGTCTCAGGGACATGAGAAGAAAACAAAAATCAGGTGCCCTTGTTTCGCTCAGCGCATCAGATCCGCTTAACCTGATGGGGGTGATTACACTAGGCGAGAGAGTCTCCTCTCACTACAAAGATAGGGTGCTTTATAAAGAAGGAATTCCGGTTGCTTTTAAGGAAGGAACAGAGGTCAGAATCCTGTCTGGATTTGACCGGAATGAGGAATGGAATATCAAACAACCCCTGATAAAGAGAAACTTCACACCCAAACTAAAAGCCTGTCTAGGGAAAGGCGCCGCATAAAAGTTTCTTACTTTCGTAGCTGAAAAACCCCAATTTTGCCCTAGAAACTATGTCCGATAATATTCAATTATGTAAACTGCTAAAATTTATATTATGCAATGATAGCAGTCTGTTAGAACAGTTCTTTTGTTGCAGTACAAAAACAGCAATTTTCTTAAAATATAATATCCAATCATCTTAGTTGGTTATGGTGAATAGTTAAAGTAGGAGAATCATCATTGAATATGGCCCTATTTTGAAAATTAATATGCCAGCGAAACTTTTGTGAGACCTCCGTGCAACAATGGTGCATGATAAAAGTAAAATTATGAATGATTGCAGGTTCTGAGAATATGTAATTTGAGCACCGTGTGTAAGTTTGCCTCTTAAAACACTGAAATTCTTTTGGTTATTTTATAAGGAAATCGGAGATGGGAGTTTTTGTCTTTTCCACTTTCTTTCTAACTACTGGTTTTCTATAGTATTTTTACTTTTACATGCGACAAAAAAGATAATTTGTGTTTTGAGCTTTGGGCCTGCAATTTTTTAGTTGAGTATTTAGTCTTCCCCACATCTTAAAGTCAGATATTAGATATTTAGAGTTTATCCCCATCTATTAATGCAGTGGTTTAAAATCCTGATTTAACTGCCTGAAATTAGTTAGGATGATGCCGATAAACGCTTACAAAATAGCCTAGATTTTACTTCTTTAAAAAAGATCCCAGTATACCTCTCATAAGTTGAGTAGCTATCTGACTGCCGATGCTCCGTGCTGCACTTTTTGCCATAGTTTCCACTACCCCTTGTCTTTTTCTTCCCGGTTATTTTATGCTGGATCTGGTTTTAGGGGACTGCTCAGCTCGTTTCTTTAGCATCTCATACGTTGATTCACGGTCGACTGATTTTTCATAAAAACCATAGACCAAAGAGCTTTGAATAATCCGCTTGCGGTCCTTAGGTTCTATAGGACCTATCTGGCTAAATGGTGGTCTGATAAGTGCCTGTTCTACTACATTGGGACGGCCCTTTTCGTCTAAAAAAGAAATCAATGCTTCTCCTACTCCGAGCTCGGTGATTACTGTTTCTGTATCTAAAGTAGGGTTAGTTCTAAATGTATGAGCAGCAGCTCTGACTGCTTTTTGGTCACGAGAAGTATAGGCCCTGAGTGCATGCTGGATCCTGTTTCCCAGTTGTCCTAAAACTTCATCCGGTATGTCCAATGGGTTTTGACTTACAAAATAAACGCCCACTCCCTTAGAGCGAATCAGGCGCGCAACCTGTTCGATTTTTTCCTGAAGGGCTTTGGGAGCATTGTCAAAAAGAAGGTGCGCTTCGTCGAAAAAGAAAACTAATTTTGGTTTTTCAGGATCACCTGCTTCGGGTAGTTGCTCAAATAATTCTGATAATAACCAGAGCAAAAATGTTGCATAGACTCTGGGTGACCCATCAAGTTATTAGCTGCTAAAATATTAATTATTCCATTCCCATTTTCGTCTGTTTGCAAAAAGTCATCAAGATTAAGTGCGGGTTCGCCAAAAAATATATCCCCACCTTGATCTTCGAGACTTAATAATTTTCTTTGAATCGCTCCAACACTAGCTCTGGAAATTCTTCCGTATCCTGTCGTGAAAGAAGCCGCATTTTCACCCCTCATATTGTAAAATAGAGCGGAGGTCTTTTATATCCAAAAGCAACAGACCATCATCGTCGGCAATTCTGAATATTAAAGTCAGCACTCCAGTTTGAGTATCATTTAGATTGAGCAAGCGACTTAGTAGTAAAGGTCCCATCTCCGAAATTGTTGTGCGAACTGGGTGTCCTTGATTGCCGAAGACATCCCAGAATGTGACGGGGCTTCCGCTGAAACTAAAGTCTGGAATCCCAATTGTATTTATACGCTCTGTAATTTTCGGATGTTCTTTTTCGGGCTTGCTTATTCCTGAGAGATCTCCTTTGACGTCGGAGAGGAAAACCGGAACTCCAATCCTGCTAAAATTTTCTGCCAGTACTTGAAGTGTTACAGTCTTTCCTGTTCCTGTAGCGCCAGCAATAAGGCCGTGGCGGTTTGCCATTTTGGGAAGAATAAAGAGTTCTTTTTCTCCTTTGCCAACCAATAAGTTTTGCGTCATAAATTTATGTTCCCTTTTCTGTGGTGAGTTGTAAAGGGGATTATTTATCTCTTAAATTTTTCAATGCTTTTATATCTTCTCCCACCTTTTCCGGTGGAGTTTCTACAATCATGTTAATATTCTCAAAATCGGAATTCTTAATGATATTTTTGAATCCTTCTATGCCAATCTTTCCTTTCCCTATATGCTCATGTCTATCCTTTCTTTCTCCCAAAGCAACTTTAGAATCATTCCCATGAAATAATTTAATCTTTTCAATACCTATAGTAGTAGAAAGTATGCGAAAAATTTCTTTAAATTTCTCTTGTGTCCTAATATCATAACCTGAAGCAAATAGATGTGCGGTATCAATACAAATTCCTATACTAGAACCTCTAACACCGTCTAGAATCTCTGCTAATTCTTCAAAACTATCTCCCATTGTAGTTCCTTGACCGGCCGTATTTTCTAATAGCAGTTGGGTTGAAAAACTGGTGTTCTCTATTATTCTCTTTAATCCTTCAATAATAATCTTTACTGCATGTTTCCTATTTGTTCCCTTAGAACTCCCTAGATGGGTCATGACATATTTTGCCCCTAATGTGTTGCCCCGTTCGAGCTCTTCTTTGATGATTGTTATGGATGAGTTCCTTAATCCCTTTTTTTCTGAACAAAGATTGATGTAGTAAGGAGTATGAATATAGTATTCCGCGATATTGTATTTAACGCACTCGCCTAAAAAGGATTTAACCATTTTATCATTGAGTTCAGGTGGTTTCCCGCCTCTAGGGGATCTAGAAAAGATTTGAAAGCATTCGCACCCTAACCCGTGAGCCCTTGATGGAGCTTTGTTTATTCCTCCGGCTATAGAGACATGAGCGCCAAATTTCATAATAGAGAGATATTTTAACGGGTGCAAATATTTTATATATAGATAGAGCTATTTCCAATTCCGCTATTGCATACCCCAACATTTTGGATTATTGATATATTTTCCACTCTTATTATTATTTTATGATTATTAGTATTGCAATAGCGGTATTAGGAGATATGTAATAAATAGTCAAATTTAGACGCACAAATATTCCGATAAGATATCTTATGTCTACTAATCAGCATCTACACCGCAATATTAAGACCTAACTATTTTAAAATCTATCAAACTGTAGAGCTGTAAAATAAATAATATGCCAATTGTATTGATAAACCTGCCCATCACGTGATAGAATTAAGACAGTCTTTCTTCGAAACGGAACTATAAGGTAAAATCAAACTGAAATAGTCTTGTTTAACGCAAGCTAAATTTATAAGGAACTTATTTTGAGCACTGAGAATAAAAGTTTGCACCCAAGGAATATTGTGTCAGCTTATGCCGATTTGCTAGCTTCAATCAATGAAAATAAAGAACTTGAACCATTAAGGCTGATACCTTTTGCGCTACCTAAATCCCTTTTGCCTTTTCCTTTAAAAACTATCAGGCATGCGTTAGCTATATATTTGCTTCATCAAAATTATATAGAACAAAGAAAAATCATTGAGGATGCTTACACTTATCTGGATAACTTTATACCAGACGAAGAATACAACTTGTTCCGTTCACTGCAGGCTTCTATGAGCATTGAAGGACGCCTTAAAGAAAGAGTTAACAATGGCGCTATTCAGATGCTAGACATAATGAATAGGCTGAGAATACGAACCCAAAGTATAAGAATAAGAAAAGAAGAATCCATAGAAGAATTAAACTCTCTTAGGCGTATTATGGATTTGCCTGATAATATATCAGAGTTGGATAGCGATGAAATAAGCCCTGTTTATGGAGAAGTACAAGAACTTAGATTAAATCTTTAACTCTTACCCCCCACCCCACTTTCCCCGTTATTTTGCAGAACTAAAACAAATTTTGTATAAAAAAAAAAGCAGAGCTCCCTTACGGGGGCTCTGCTCTGAATTAACATCTTTATTTTCTAGTCTAACAGTCTATTACTAGCCCTGTGAGTACTGTGGCAACAAGAACCTATGACGCATGGTGTATTTGAACGGTGTAGCATAAAGAAGTGGTCCAAAATCGTCAGGGCCTCTTTCTACTGTCCTGGTCCAAATGGTCTCAGCGCCCGGAATGATGAGGTTGAAGGTAAAGCTAATAAGACCTACAATCTCTGTAGCCGGAATCTGGCCGCCCATGAAATCAAATGGGGTTCCAGACATGTACCAAGAGCGAACATCATCGCCTGTAGCGGTACGGATGCTCTCAGGGTTTAGCTGGAAGCGATGACCCTGTCCAGGTGCTAGCTCTGATGGTAGATAAGTAACCTCATGAATACTTGTGGTTATGTCTGGTCTTGTGGTAATACGATAGTTCATACGTCCATATTCTGTGTTTCCATAGAATATTGGTCTTGTGGAAAGAGGCTTGTCGGAATAACGACCATTCGCTGTATGGAGAATATAACCTCTTCTCTCCATAAGCATGTTGAAGTAGTTATTGTTTGTTCCGTGCTCAAAAGCTGCAATATAAGCTGCTTTTTTCGGGAACCCAAAAGGCTCTTTTCCAGCAAAAATTGGTGAATCGTTAGAAAGATACATGTAAGGATAGTATCCGGCTCTGTAGATCTTCCCGTCTCCGGTATCTACTGAAGCGGAGAATGTTACACCAAACTCCATGTATGGTCCTAACATTGTGTTTCTGTGGATTACATACCAGAACTCAATTACATCATCTGTAATTTGGATGGGCTCTGGTGTAACTCCTTTCATATTGTTTATATCCGCACGGATAACAAAGGCCATCCAGCGGCTTTCTGTATACGTTAGTGGAACAATATCATAATCAAAAACTGGATCAGCCACACCTTGAGTTATGATGTGGATTCTATCTCTATCCAGCGGTAAAGGTGGAACTTCACCTTCTTGTAGCCATGGATAGCTGTATTCATTTGCTTGTAAACCCATTGCAAATACCTCCTATAAATTTTTATATATTCGTTTTCTTCATTCAACTACACAAAACATTAAGATCTAACGCCTTATGATCCCTGACTAATTGGGAACTGCTGACGAAGTCCATATTTGTATGGAGTTGCATATCCCCTGTAGCTCGCAGGACGCTCATAAGTCTCTGTCCAGAGAACTGAAGGAACCGGGATAACAAGGTCAAATACAAATGAAATACAACCTGTAATCTCTTGAATCTTGACCTCAGCGCCCATGTTATCAAATGGGGTAGCTTGTGCAAACCAGTTAATGGCATCGCCAGAAGCTGTACGTGTATGCTCAGGCTTAATCTGGAAACGATGGCCTTTAATGTTGAAGGCTTCCGGTAACTCTGAGGCTATATGTGTAAGCTGCCACTCGGAACTTGAAAGATCCGGTCTGGTAACAACTTTCATGTTAAATTTGCCCCAATCTGTTTTACCATAGAAATATGGAGGCTTTACTGGCTTGTCATCGAACTGACCTGTTGCGCTGTGCAAAAGGTATCCGTTACGTGACATTGCAAAACCGAAGAAATC
>DAOVUC010000189.1 GCA_030632765.1 Candidatus Dadabacteria bacterium | reverse complement strand
TTAACGCCGCTTCCACGTCTTTCGGGCTTAGATTACGGTCCTTTGCAATCTGATCAGCGTTGGCAGATAATTTTCCATTCTGCCCTGCTTTACTAGCTTCACCAGCTTTGTTCCCATCTGTGGAATCACTATTTTGGCAAGAGACCATAAACATCCCTGCGACCAACAAAATTACCAAACTACTAAACCCCAATACTTTCTTTGCAAACATAAATAGTTACCTCCTTCTTGTTTTCATTTCTTTTACTTCTTCGAATCCTTAAACTTTAAATATGAAATAACCTCTACTACTTCTTCGTCTGAGAGTCCCTGATTTGGCATAGGTACCATATACTCGGCAAGCATTTCCTTAGCTATTGGGTCAGAAAAAACCATGGTATCAGGAGACTTGATCCATTTTGTTAACCACTCTTCTTCCCTTCTCTCCGTAACACCTTGAAGATCGGGGCCCGAGAGCTTGCCTCCTCCAATGGTGTGACAGGCAACACAACCCTTTGATTGAAATAATTCCTTTCCCTTAGCGACTTCAGCGCTTTCCTCGCTTATCCCAGAATTAGGAATACCCACTGCGAAAAGAATTAATGCTATTGATATCCATTTGGCGGAATTCATAATAAAAGTTGACATCATTCAACTTCCTCCTTTAAGGAATTCTGTTATATGAACTTAATATATTAGCAATAACTGTGCCAGATCAAAACTATTAGCTTACCTAACTTTTATAAATTTGAAGAATGTCAGGTGTCAGAAAATAGGACAGATATTAAGAATGTTTTGGTTTATCCGTATATATAAATTAGTAATTAACAAAAAAAGAGGGCATCCATAACGGCATACCCTCTTTGTTCAATATGGGCGAAGCCCCAGGAGCTTCTCGATAATACGAGAAACTAAAATCTAAATCCGACTCTTCCACCGTATGTGCCGAAGGACCCGTTACTCGCGTCAACGTAATTGTAACGAGCTTCCGCGCCTACGAAGATCTTTTTCGTGATGTTGAAGTCAACACCTCCTCCAGCGTGCAGGCCAATCTTGACATTTCCCTGTCCCGACGGAAAACCCCTTTTCTGAAGTGTGTCCGGCTGGGGTGCTATACCGCCAGGAAGATTGCCAGGGTCACTATCGTCGAAAAATATGTCAAACCCTGGACCGGCCGACTATGTAGGGTTGTATTATCGGATGCGCTTCAACTTTATATTTAAGTCCTAAAACGATGAGAACTGTTGTCAAATCAACATTAGTCTGCACCGGAAGGACACCCGGGGCCACCGCATTGATAGTAGGCTCAAACGTAACATCGTCATCCGTTTTTGCCCAACTGATATTAATCAGCCCCATTAACTTTCCTGGACCTAGATTTTTGTAAATCGGCAGTCCAAGCTCTCCTCCCATGTAAAAACCTGTACCGGTCTTAAACGGGCCTGTCTGCGCACCTAAGGTGAACGCGAACTCAGCCCCGAACGGTTCGTCCTCGGCACGAATTTCCTGAGACAGAAACAATGAAACCAAACATAATGTAACAATCGATAAAGCAAAGAAATGTTTTCTTAACATCTGCACTATCCTCCTTCCTTCATGTTTAATAGCTGTTAAGTGCAATGTCTATGCCAAAGAATTAAGTCAATGAAATAGGAGGGTTAAAAGAATGGAGGGAAGTATTTAGCTGTAGAATAATCTTACACAAGACACAATGCCGATAGAGTTCCACCACGATATTGAAGAGCACATTTTAAATTTTAGATGGTTTAACAACTGGAAATTAATATCAAACAAACCGGCGCTTACAATTTTCTGGGGAATGGAGACTATAGCGCAACCTCAAAAGGCGGTTACTGCATATTAAAAAGCTTCAGTTTTCTATATAAAGTGTCTCTTGAGATACCAAGCAGTTCGGCTGCCCTTGATTTGTTACCTTTGGATTCGCGAAGAGCCTCTTCAAGTGCGAATTTTTCAAGCTTATCTAAGGCAAGTATCTGATGTTCAGAAGTTTTGGGTTCCTGCCACAAGAGGTGTGCCTTTAAATCTTTATATGTAATCGTATCTTTATCGGGCGGACTGACGGCAATTATGCCTTCGATTAAATTTTCTAACTCCCTGATATTTCCGGGAAAGTCATAACTATATAAAGAATTAAAAGCCTCCTCGGAAAGACCCTCTATGTTCTTGGAATATTTTTCGTTAAAAGTATATATAAAATTTTCAATTAAGAGGGGGATATCCGATTTCCTGTCTCTAAGAGGAGGCAGTTCAATCACGATCACGGCAAGTCTGAAAAATAAATCCTCTCTTAAATACTTATTCTTTAAGTCGTCAATGGAGTGATTGCTTGCTGCTAACACCCTAATATCAAGAGATACTTCCTTGGTATACCCTATGGGCCTTACCTTATAATCCTCAAGAACTCTTAAGAGCCTGACTTGAAGATCCTTTGGCATCTCCCCAATCTCATCTAGAAGAATCGTCCCACCATTCGCCGCTATAAAAAGACCCTCGTGGTCTCTTACTGCACCCGTAAAAGCTCCCTTTTTGTAACCGAAGAGCTCAGACTCAAGCAGCTCCTTTGGAATTGCCCCACAGTTAACTGCGATAAAAGGCTTACTTGACCTATCTCCACCGAGGTGAATTGCTTTTGAAATAAGTTCTTTTCCCGTTCCAGTCTCGCCGACAATAAAAACAGGCGCGTTACTTCTTGCGGCAGCTGATGCTTTTTCAAAAACAGCTTTCATTATTTTAGAGCTGCTGATAATGTTCTCAAAACCGTATTTTTGGGAAATTAGTTGTTTTAACTCACCTAACCTGTTTTCAAGTTCATGTGACTTTCTGATTACTTCAAGCTTGTTAAGAAGCACGTCCTTATCAAAAGGCTTTGTAATAAAATCAAAAGCGCCGTGCTTTATTGCGTCTACTGCTGTTTGTACGGTTCCCTGCCCTGTTACGATCATAACTGTTAACCCTGGGATGATATCTTTAAGTTTCTCAAGCAAAGTGAAGCCATCCATCATTGGCATCACCAGATCAAGCAGTGCCATATTAATACTTGGAATCTCAGCGGTTTTTTGAAGAGCCTCTCGCCCTGAAAACGCGGTAACTACATCGTAGTCATTTCTTTCGAGCAACTCTTTTACAACACCGACAAATTCCTCATCATCGTCAACCACTAAAACCCTAAACTTACTTTTACTCAACTAATCTTCTCCTCATTTAAAATCGGAAGGCTTATTGATACAATAGTTCCGCTTCCTTGTTTACTTTTGATATTTATATCACCGCCATGGTCATGAACAATACGCTTTGCCACTGAAAGTCCTAAACCAGTTCCTTTTCCAGCAGGTTTTGTAGTAAAAAAAGGCTCAAAAACAAATGGAATTGTCTCCTTCGATATGCCAACTCCGGTATCTTTTATTTTAACGTTAACAGATTGAGTTGTTTCATCTTTACATGAAATTATAGATAGCACGCCACCCTCAGGCATAGCATCAACGGCATTCATCATTGTATCTGAAAACACAAGATGAATAAGATTAGTGTCAGCAAGTATTTTAAGCGCGTCGTCTATATCAGTTTCAAGAACAATCCCCTTCTTATTAATTAGCGGTCTTATCATCTCTATTGATTCCTCAAGCAGATTTGAGATATTCTCAGCGCTTTTTTCGTTCCCGGGCCTACCTACAAACCTAAGGAGTCTTTGTATAACCTTTTGTCCATACAAAATCTGCCTTTCAATTGAATCTAATTTCTCGCCAACATTTTCGTACTCTTGGAGATCTGGAAGGTCATCTTTAAGCATCTGAACTCTAAGGAGCATTGACGCTAGAGGGGTTCCCATATGGTGCGCAAAACCTTCTGCCATTTTTCCTATTATTTGAGCCTTCTCTATTTCTATGATCTTATTTCTCATTACAAGTCTTTCACTTATATCTCTAATTGTTTCTATAAACCTGCCCTGCCCCTCGCTCATATAAACAATACTGATGCTCACTGAAATTCTCTTGCCGTCTTTGCCTATCCGCTCAGTTTCGTAATCAGTTATTCTTTTTCCTTCTTTAACTTTATTGAGATTCTCAGAAAAGTTTTCCTTATTTTCAGGCGTAATAATTTCCCAGACTTGATCGATCTTTTCTTTATTGTTCCCGCAGAACAATTGTTCTGCCTCTTGGTTCAAAGTCTCCACAACACACTCATTATCAAAAACAATGATGGCATCTGTGGTGTTATCCATAATTTCCCGAAGTCTTTGCTCTCTCTCTTTAAGCAGTTTCTCCGTATTCCTACGCTCGGTAATATCTATAATAGTACTTATAACTACTAGACCCGAATCCGAATTTACAAAATTCAGCCCTATTTCGACAGGAAATTGACTGCCATCCGAGCGTAAGGCAAAGAGGTCTCTTCCTTCTCCCATAGGCCTCGTACCGGGCTCTTTCATATAACTAGATCTATATTTAATGT
>DAOVUC010000021.1 GCA_030632765.1 Candidatus Dadabacteria bacterium | reverse complement strand
GTAAAAACTCAACATAAATTGATCCTTATATTAGATTAGACACATGTTATAATTAAAACGTTGAAGGGGAGCTATAAACTACCATATAAAAAGAGGGTGCTATGACTAATATACCGACGATATTCCTTTTAATTCTGATTGCTTTCATTTTTTCATTTATAGGAACAATTAAACCTGCTCAATCCCAAGACGGAGATTCAGCTAAAAAATTATCCGTCGATCAAGTTTGTGAGCTTTATATAGACGAGCCAATGTCTGCAGATAGTCTTTATAAAGATAAAACAGTACAGACCACCGTTAAAGCTGCGATGGTTAGAAAGATTCGCTCATTATGCTCAGACGCGCCAGAGGGAACATTTACAATGGAAGTTGTTACAAGAAGCGAAAGGGTTGTGCAGTGCTTCTGTAATTCTCCTGATCAAAAAAGCGTACTCGATACTACCAAGGGCAGTACTTTGATTATACAGGGCACATTTAAATCCATGACCGCGTCCTTTTTTGAAAGTGAGTCTAAACAGTGCACACTGACTATTCAAAACTGTACTTTTAACTGACGATGCAAACCACTCTTAAGTTTCTATATTCATTATCCCTAACATTCTGGATCGGGAGTATCTTCTTTTTTTCTATGATTGCAGCTCCCAGTATTTTCAAGACCCTTTCTCGAGAACACGCGGGAAACGTTGTTTCAGATATATTTCCAAAGTACTATCTGGTCTCGTATGTTTGTGGAGCAGTTGCTCTTATTAGCTCCATACTTCTAATTTACTTTGGAAATCATTTTTCTCATCTGACAAATATAATAAAATTGACAGCGCTGGTAGTAATGATTGGACTAGCTGTCTACGCCGGTGAAATTGTTACACCACAGACCCATACGCTCAGAACTGAGATGAGAACCGTTCAAGAAGATAGTCTCAAGTACCTGGAAATACGCAAGGAATTTGGACACTTACATAGAAAATCGGCTATCTTAAACTCTGCAATCTTTATATTCGGGGTTGCCTTAGTCCTTCTTAGTGCATATACTAATAGGGAATAATAAATAAAGGGAGGTAGTTATTACATGTTCACCGTAACTACTAAAGCGGCTGATGAGATTAAAAAGTTATTAGCTGAGGAAAACATTCCTGATGCAGTTTTAAGAGTAAGAGTTGTGCCCGGAGGATGTTCAGGATTTTCATATGAGATGGGTTTTGATGACGAAATCGAAAAATCTGATGAGATTATTGAAGCAGAAGGTGTGAGAGTAGCAATTGACGAGTTAAGCTATCCTTATATTGAAGGTGGCGTGTTGGATTATAATGATGGTCTTAACGGTACAGGGTTTTCAATAGGTAACCCTAATGCAACTGGGTCCTGTGGCTGTGGACAATCATTTACAGCATAAAATATAAAAACTAAAGTTTATAAATGGCTGGCTAGAATATTTGTTCAATCCAGCCATTTTTTTACCGAACTTACCAATCTTAAACCTTTCAGGTTATAATAATCCAAATTCCCAAATAGGCTGTATTTTGATTAACAAAGCGTTATACCTATAAGAACATAAATTGGAGATTATAAAATGAAATTCGGCGTTGGTTACTACACGATGCAGGCCCCACCACACAAGCATAGACCACATAAAGAGTTATATGCGGAGATGTTAGAAGAAATCAGCATAGCGGATCAAATGGGATATGACTCAGCGTGGGTTTCGGAACACCATTTTTTAGGTGACGGTTACTGTCCATCCCTTTTGTTAACTGCCGCTGCCATCGCTGCCAAAACAACAAATATTCGTATTGGCACAGGCGTACTACTACTCCCGCTTCATGACCCTATCAGAGTAGCGGAAGATGCAGCTGTCGTGGACCTGATCTCAGGAGGGCGCTTAATTTTAGGAATTGGGCTTGGATACAGACAAGAAGAGTTCGACGGATTTGGTCGATCTTTGAAACAAAGAAGAGGACGCATGGAAGAGGGGATAGAAATCCTTACTAAAAGCTGGGGAGACGAGCCATTTAGCCTTGATGGGAAATACTATAAACTTGAAAATATAAATGTAACGCCAAAGCCTGTTCAAAAACCCATACCGATCTGGGTAGGTGCGTTTATTGAGCCCGCTATAAGGAGAGCCGCAAGAATAGGTGCACCGCTTTATATACCTGCGATTGGCGTAATACCCATAGTTAAATATCTCTTTGATCTTCATAGCTCCCTTTTGACTGAATACGGGAGGAATCCTGATGACTACGAAAAACCTCTTGTTAGAGAGATATATATATCAGACATGAAAGCTGATGAAGCGTGGGAAAAAATTAAAGAAAATGTGACGTACACCGCAAAAGGCTATGCCTCATGGGGCTCTATGGTCGATACGGAGGGAAATTTATTATCTGACCCGGACGACCCGATCCTTTATGATATTGCAAGAGCACAGTCTATAATTGGAACACCTGAAGAATGTATTGAGACGATTAGGCAATACCAAAATGAGCTTCCGATTGACAACCTTATTTGCCGGTTTAAATTCCCGGGGATAAGCCACGAAGAAGCAATGAGGTCTATGAAACTTTTTGCAGAAAAAGTACTACCTAATGTTTCATAGAAGAATTTAAGTTAAAGTATGGATGTTTTGATCAGTTTGAAGATTTATTTCACACATTAAATTAAGAAAAAAAGCGCTAAATAGAACTGGAGATAATGACCAATGAGCCGCCCTTCAAAATTGATGTTAATACATGAACAAGCAAGGTCATATAAAAAGATAAAGTCAAAAGATATTGTCGATTCCTTATACAAAGATTTTGTACCTTACAGTGAGCTTGAAGATTTCTCACACGAAATAAAAACTCCTTCTGGAAATATAATAGAGTTAGTTGACGACCCGGCTGTTATTATAGGAACCGCGGTACTAAAAAGCACAAATAAAAGGGTAGCTATCATTGGACAGCAAATGCCCACAAGTGATGACGACCGTCTAAAATATAACTTTGGACTTGTAAAAGCGGATGGGTACGGACTTGCATACAATATGATGGAATACGCTGAAGAAAATGATCTGATGCTCCACACATATGTGGACACAATTGGCGGTGATCCTTTTGAATATTCAGCAGAAAAACTGCAATCCTGGCTCATCTCATTTTGCCAATCAAAAATGATTTCCCTAAATACCAAATCAGTCTCTATCGTACTTGGCAGCGGTGGCAGCGGTGGGGCTATCGCCTTTCAGCTCGCGCATAAACGGCTTATGCTGTCCCGAGCTGAATATTCAGTTATTACTGCTGAAGGCTGCTCTGCAATACTTTTTAGAAGCGGTGATAAAATTGAAGAAGCACTTGAAGTATTACAGCCGACTTCGGACTATATGCTTAAGTATGGAATGGTAGACAAAGTTATTAAAGAGCCTTCTCTTGATAGCTCGGACTATTTAACTAAAACATTGAATTTAATTGACAAAACATTAGTTAAAGCAATGGAAGAACTCGAAAAATCCGATACAAACTACCTTAAGAAAAAACTAATAGAAAAAATTCAGGAAGTTGGGCAAGTTGAAAAAGGTGACCATCGTTATCAGGCTATAGCAAAAAAGATTAGAAGCTGGCTGCCCCATGCTTTTGGCAAAAGCGCAACGCCTGAAGTATCTCATATGCAGATAGCCCTTTACGGTGCCGAACCTCATTTCTGTAATGATGAAAAGGATGCCGAGGGCAATATAACAAGGCCTGGGTGTAGAAAACACTTTGCTAAAGAGGACTTTCAAAAGAATTTCTTTTCATGTCCCTACTGTGAAAAACCCTCGCCTCTGGGATCAGATGATTATCTTGACCTGCTACTGAATACCGATTCTTTTCATGAGCTTCATTCTAATCTTAGTACAGAGAATATAGATGCACGGTTTAATTTTTATGATTACTTCGACACGAGAAAGAAAGCATCAAAGCGTACAGATTCCAAAGATTCACTCGTTGTAGGTTATGGACTTATGCATGACATTCCTGTAGCAATTGCTGTATCTGACTTTCGTTTTATGGGCGGCTCTATGGGAGCTGTGTTCGGAGAAAAGATGAAGCTAATTACAGAACATGCGATGAGTGAGAATCTCCCTCTAGTATCAGTAACTGCATCTGGTGGCGCCAGAATGCAGGAGGGAACAGTGGCATTATATCAAATGGCTAAAACTATTTCTGCCATAATCAATCTTAAAGAAGCCGGACTCCCTTATATTTCTCTTCTAGGTCACCCTACTACAGGAGGTGCTTTGGCAAGCTATGTTGTACAGGGGGACTTTATGATTGCAGAAAAAAAAGCTACTGTGGCATTTGCAGGAGATCGAGTAGTTAAACTTGCCAGCGGCGGAAGAGGTGTTGATCCTGACACAATGACCTCTGAATTCTTTTGCAAGCAAGGTGGAATTCATCTAGTAACGGAGAGAAGTCAATTAAAATCCTCTATTGCAGGACTACTGAGAATTACCCCCTGGTATCAAAAATATCAAGCGGATAGTGAGTAATAATTGCAATCTCTACAATTCAGTTAAATTGTTCGCTAATTATGAGGCTTCAAGTTTATAAAAGTCATGATGGTAACCTAAAAATTACTAAAAATTAGGATTAATTGAGGGGGCGGGATAATAACTAAGATTCAGTATACATGCCGGTAAGTTCTTTTACTTTATCAATTTCTTCAGGATTATCTAAAATCTCACCCTTGCCCATCTCGTAGAGGAAATTAGCATTGTCTCTGGGGGCATGGCTTTTTACGTTCGGGTCAAAGAAAACCTCTTTCGTGTGTACCAACCCCGCTCTGTTATAGGACGAAAGTTCATACTTCATCCCCATCCTAAGGGCGTCACATGGACAGGCTTCTACACAAAATCCGCAAAACACACATCTCATAAAATCAATGTTATAAACTTTGGGTCTTCTCTCAATCCCGTAATCATCTGCGGGCTCGGCAACAATAGATATTGCCTGCGTAGGACAGGCTACTTCACAAAGCTTGCACGCAACACACCTTATCTCCCCTTCATCATCGGCCGGCAACACATGAATTCCCCTGTATCTTTCGGGAAGCTCCTTCACTTCTTCAGGATATTGAATGGTAATCGGCTTAAAGCGGATCAAATGCTTTATAGTTATTAGGAGGCCACTGATTATTTGAGGAAAATATAGCTTTTCATACCAAGTTAACTCGGGATGTTTTAGTACTTTTATTTTTATTGTCATATCTATTAACCGTGAGCGATACTCCAATAAGTTATAACACAATCAGACAATTTTGAAAGGATAAAAAGTTTATTATCCCTATCTAAGCTCATCCCTCATTCTTCTATAAACTAAAACACCCGAAATTACAGAAACGACCAAGCAAACCGTACCGAACAAATAATTACTTAAGAGCATTTTCCCCACCCCGATCATCCCGAAAAAAAGAAAGCTAACCCCAAGGAGCCAATTGTAAATTACCGGCATAAACTGAGGGCGTACAATCTCAGGATGCATTTCACTCGCAGGTTTCCACCAACCCCAGGGACGTACTCTTTTATAGAATTCGCTGAGCGTATCATTTGGCTCGGGTTTTGTTAAAAAAGTAACAACTATCCAGACTACAATAGAAACCGGGATAACGATGATCTGATGCTTTAATTCTAGAGACACCCCTTGAGACTTGGTGTATATAAACAGGATTAAAATCGTTGAGAGTGAAGCGGCTAAAGCGGATATTTCAGACCAGGCGTTAATTCTCCACCAGAACCACCGTAGTATAAGAACCAATCCCACCCCTGCGCTCATAGCCCAGAGAAATATCCAGGCTTTTCCGATATTAGTTATATAGAACGCAAAATATCCTGCTAGAACTGTCAAAACTAGGGTACATAATCTAGCAATTAAGATATAATGGCTCTCTGAAGCGTCCTTCTTTATAAAACGCCTATAAATATCGTTCATCAGATAAGAGGCGCCCCAATTAAGCTGGGTTGATAGTGTTGACATAAAGGCTGCTAGAAAGCTTACAAACAAGAGCCCCTTTAAACCCGGACCCAAAAAGTCCCGTATAACAACTATATACATTGCTTCATTATCCCCGCCGAAATCCTGAACTCGTGGATAGATAATAAGTGAAGCCAAGGCTACTAAAATCCATGGCCAGAGACGGAGTATATAGTGATTAATTGCGAACCAGGCAGTGCCTAATACCGCATGACGCTCGTTTTTGGCAGAGTTTATCCTCTGTATAAAATACCCGCCGCCGTCCGCATTATGAGAAGACCACCAGATAATGCTTACATACACAAGAAACGCGAAGAAGCTTGAGTCCCAAAATCCCGCACTTACCGGCTCCCCTCCCGAAGGGGTCATAAAAAATGAAATATGTTTCTCATCTATTTCCCCGATCTTATCTATAAAACCCGAAAATCCCCCAATTTCCGGAGACCCTATTACAACCCACGCTAGAATAATTGTCCCGAAAAGGGCAATGAAGTATTGAAGAAAATCTGTAATGGCGACTCCCCAAAGACCCGACATCATGGTATAAAAAAACGCAATAGAAATACAGATCACAATAGCAATAGTAGTATCAACTCCGAAGAAGACCTTAAAAACCTTAGCCATTGCGCTAATAACCCACCCCATGACTATAAAATTAAATAAGGTCGAAAAGTAAAAGGCCTTAAATCCACGGAGGAAAGCCGCCGGCCTTCCACTGTAGCGAATCTCAATAAGCTCGTTGTCAGTTATAACTTCAGCCCTTCGCCAAAGCCTCGCGAAAACAAGAACAATAAATACATGGCTGAAAAGATAGTTCCACCAGAACCAGTTTTTCCATATACCGTCTGTCCGTATCCAGCCTGTTACCGCCAGAGGGGTGTCCGCGGCAAAAGTCGTAGCAACCATTGAAGTGCCTAATATCCACCAGGGCAGACTGCGTCCTGAAACGAAGTAAGAAGACATGCTGCCGCTCGCGCGTTTTGTAAAATAAATCCCTATTGCAAGCGACAATATGAGATATCCGGCAACTATAGCCCAATCCAGAGGACTAAGTGTCGACAGCGCGGTTTCAATTGATTCGGGCATTGAAATTGTAATTTACCTGACGTGTATTTAACAAAATAGTTCTTTTAGAAGAGCGTGGCTCGGATGCCATTGATTTGTGAGGATTTATTAAGTCAGCTCAGTTTAAATTAAGACTTACGGGCAAGCGTCCTTGTGCCTCTACCTTGCCTAAAAGTACATCAGCTACTGCCCTCTGACATTCACTTAGCGAATCAAAACTACAGATAACAGTTTTAAAATTACCAAAATCCCGAACTACGTATGGAGAGCCAAAAGAGATAAGAACTGTTTCCTTAGGTATAGATTCAAGTTCGGTCAAAATATCTTTGAAAGAATCCGGCAAGAAAGATTGTTTTTTCCAGGCTCCAATTGACGTATACAAAAGACAGATTATCGCGGTATCATCGGAAATATTATCTGTTATAGGCTCTTTTTTATTAAGAGAGTCATTAAGAGAATTCGATCTCTTTTCCAACCTTACTCCAGCTTCTTCTAAGTGTTCATTGAATGCGCTCGATATGTCTGCATTTGACTGAGTTACATCAAAAGTATAGACGCACGCTTTTTGCGATTTAAGCACGCCTCCTCTTACAACGCAAACCGACCGCCTAGCAATCTGCTCTCTCAAATCTATCCCTTGCTCTTTGATTTTTGGACCACTCGGAGTATCACGAGTGAGCCATTTGTTCTTAACCGATATTATTCTCTCTACACTCGGATTCAATTGGCTTTCATCAAGCTCTTGGTATGACGATTTACTGAGATTCTGAATTAAAGTATATGGATCCTTCGGATCGAGTATGATGTCACAGCCCGCATTAAGAGCCCGTCTCGAAAGACTCTCTTCATTGCCTAATTTTGAAATACCCTCCATATGTAGTGAGTCTGTAATAATCAGCCCTTGATATCCCATCTCATTTCGGAGCAAATCTGAAACAAGCCCTTTAGAGATGGTTACAGCATTTCCATCTCCAATTTCGGGGAAAGCTATATGCGCAGTCATAATCGAGGCTACACCGGCCTCTATGGACTTCTCAAATGGAATTAAGTCGCTATTTAGCAGTATCTTCTTGCTTATACTTAATACAGGTAAATCAACATGCGAATCAACCCCAGTGCGTCCGTGTCCGGGAAAGTGCTTTGCGCAGGCTAAAACTCCCCCTTCCTGACAACCTTTTATAAACGCAACGCATAAACGTGAAACTAGCTCCGGATCATCTCCATATGAGCGGATGTTAATGATGGGGTTATCAGGATTAGTGTTTACATCCGCAACAGGTGCAAAAAGCAGATTGAGCCCGCATTCCTTCATTTCCCGGGCTATGAAACCCGCCTGATTGTAAACAAGGTCCTCATCGCGGGCTGCACCAAGAGACATGGTAAACGGAAAAAGCATCATATCAGACACTATCTGTCCCAATCCCCTCTCGGCATCACAACCGAAAAGAAGAGGAATCTCACTAACAGCTTGCAGCTCCCGGGTTGCCGTTGTAACAATATCCCGATTGCCATTGAATATTATAAACCCTCCTACCTCGCATTCCTTCACAAGCCTTTTTGCCAGGGGTAGGGAATTAGGATCGTTAAAATCTATCCTCGGCATTATTACCTGGCCTATTTTTTGAGCTATATCTAGCTTGTTAATATCCAATTTACTCATTGTATCTATTGTAATTGCTTTAGAACTTCAATATGGATTGTGGTTATGGTCTTCCCAAAGCAATCTTGCCCATAGGAACTTTTCTCTGCGCTCCTGTAACTCTCGGAAGGTTTGTCGTATTTCCCGAAATCAATTCGTTTGCCAGTACCGCAAATGCCACAGCTTCTTTAGCATTTGATGGGATTCCATAATCATCGGAAGTCGTACACTTTAGTGAGGGTAATTTAGCCTTTATCCTCTCCATCAATAATGGATTAGTACACCCGCCACCACTAAATATAACTTCACTTATATCCCAGTTCGGGAAAATAAAATTCTTATATGACGATACTATGGACTCTACGGTCAGCATCAAAAGAGTTGCCATCAAATCTTCAAGCGAAAGCATCTCACTATCCACATAGGAATAAAGTGTGAGGGCCATTTCACTCCCAAAAAGCTCTTCTCCGGCGGACTTTGGAGGGGGCTTACTATAATAAGGGTCAGATAAAAGTTTATCCAAGAGCTCTTTATTAACTTTTCCCGCTAAAGCCGTGTGCCCGTCTCTATCGTATTGCTGCCTTCCTCCAGTAGCTAACTTTACAATCCCGTCCATAAGCATATTTCCGGGCCCGGTATCAAACGCCACGACATCATCCATTTCCTCTGTAACGACAGTTACGTTAGCAATACCGCCAATATTATGAGCTATGGAAACCGTGCCCTTTTTTCTAAATAGCAGGTAATCCACATATGGAACTAGCGGGGCCGCCTCGCCTCCTGCCGCGATATCACGAGTCCTAAAATCGCCGACTGTAGTAATTCCTGTTTTCTCGGCAATCTCGTCAATTTCACCTATCTGAAGTGTGGAAGGGGTGCCGTCATTATACGAAGGGGGGTTATGAAATACCGTCTGCCCGTGAGAGCCTATTAAATCCACATCCGCTGGATTTACTCCTGCTTCATCAATCACACCAAGCGCAGCTTTAGCGAACTCACCTCCAATAATGAAATTAAGTTCTGAAATTTCTTTAAGGGTGCATTCCGTAGCTAAATTATCTAACCTTTTACGTACATCAGCTTCGTATTCAACGCAGATGAACTTTACCAACTCTATATCCGTATTTAATCCTATACCTTGTAACTTAACCAAAGCAGCGTCAATGCCGTCCTTAGACGTGCCCGACATTAAACCAATTACAAGCTTATCTTTCTTATCAATTAGAGATTTCAGATCTACTGTCATAATTTTAGGGGTAATCTAGCTGATTATTTAAGTGCCTCACGTAAAAATCCATTATGCTTCCCTAGCAATTCTCTTGAGTCTTCTAAGCTTAAGCCTTTCTTCTCCATAACAATTGACGTTTTAACGTCCCAGCCGGACTCGATTAACAATTCATCTGCTTTTTCTTCACTGATTTCAGCGATATACATAACAATGCGTTTAGCTCTGTCTCTTAGTTTGGCCGACTTTGGCTGGACATCAACCATAAGGTTGCCGTATGTTTTGCCAAGCTGCACCATAGAGGCTGTAGTTATCATATTTAAAACCATCTTTGTTACCGTTCCAGCTTTCATCCTTGAAGAGCCTACAACAACTTCCGGACCTACTAAAAGTTCTATAGTTACATCAGCAATTTTGGATTCTACGGTATTACATGTAACTAATACAGAGCTACTCCCTTTGTTCTTTGCGTATTGCAGACCACCTTCAACAAAAGGTGTCGTAGCGCTTGCCGCTATGCCAACTACAACGTCATATTTAGTTAACCCAGCCTCTGCCAATAACTCTTGCCCTTGTGTCCTTGAATCCTCCGCACCCTCAATTGATTGCCATATAGCTTCCCTTCCCCCTGCAATATAGCCTTGAATCAAATCAGGGTCTGTTCCAAATGTAGGCGGACACTCAGCTGCTTCTATTACTCCTAAACGCCCGCTCGTGCCGGCGCCTATAAAAAACAATCTGCCCCCGAGTTTTATCTTATCGGAAACAAGCTCCACAGCATCCGCAATATTATGTTTCTCTTTCTCAATAGCCTGAATTATTGTGCTATCCTCTTCCAAAATAAGTTCTACCACTTCAAGAGGCGAGCGCTTATCCAGATCAACTGTGCGAGGGTTTATTTTCTCGGTAAGAAGGTGTCCTGTTTTTCTATTCTCTGTCACAGGAACTATTATATCCTGTAAACCCGCACAAATTAACTTAGTCTTCGGTTTAATTGACTTTTATCGGAGCTTGCAATAGATTTCTTTTCAGATGCGGGTGTAGCTCAGCTGGCTAGAGCATAAGCTTCCCAAGCTTAGGGTCGCGGGTTCGAATCCCGTCACCCGCTCATTTATCTTATTCAGTGTTTATGGCTATTTATAACCACAACGCTATTATCTTCATGTAGGTCCTTTTCGGCCTTAGTGTCCATAGTTGAAATTTTCAGGTGTTTTTTTAGCTTTTCAATTGCCGCCCTTTTAGCTTCTTCCTGGGTATGACTATATCGTTTCAGCATCGATATATCCTTGTGGCCAGATAGAGCCATCACAGTAGCAAAGTCTTCTTTTTCATTAACTATCAGGTTCGATACGAAGGTATGTCTAAAATCATGAAATCGACATTTCTCAATACCCGCAAGTTTCAGAGTTGTACTCCATGTCCTTTTCCAGGAGGTCGAAGAAGAGTAGGGAGTACCATCATGACTGTTAAAAACAAACTCACTTCTTGTATCCTTTTTCATATTTGAGAGTGCATCAAGCAAGGCCCCACCAAGGGGAATAGTCCTCGATTCACCGTTTTTAGTCTCAAGTACATGAATATAACTATCCTCAAGGTCTACTTCATTCCATTTGAGTCTGGCTATTTCAGATCGACGCATACCTGTCATATAAGCACATAGGAGAATTGGTTTGAAGTGGCTCGAAGCGGCTTCATAGAGTTTATGAATTTAAGATCCATTTTCCAAATATTCTGGCGACAAAATGTTACGGATACTTTACCTTTTTTCCATATAATAGTCTTTTGAACATCCCAACACGATAGTTCTGGAAATATTATTCGCCTGTTCGGAATTTCACTCCAATTGGAACCCAGACTATTAATATGGGCAACTCTGGGGGCAGCATTCTCGCTACGATGAAGTATTTTT